>JBARYS010000001.1:0-14332 GCA_049648155.1 Catalinimonas sp.
GCCGTAAACCGGTGAATCAGGTTGCCGTACTGGTCTTCGATGCGCGTGACCAGCAGCGGCCGCTGCCACACGCCGCCGTTGCAGAACGCCCCGTAGGCCCCGACCATCTCGTGGAGCGTCACCTCGCTCGAACCCAGCCCGATGGAGGGCACCTCGACCAGCTCGCTCTCGACGCCCATGCGGCGGGCCGTAGCGGCCACGCTGTCCCACCCCACGCGCTCGGTAAGCTGCGCCGTGACGGAGTTGACCGAGCGGGCCATGGCCCACCGCAGCGACATGTCGTAGCCGGTGAAACGCCAGTCGGCATTGCGGGGCGACCAGCTCTTCTCCTCTCCCGCCTCGACGTAGCGCACCGTCACCGGCCGGTCGCGCATCTGGTCGCACGGGCCGTAGCCCTGTTCCAGCGCCGTGGCGTAGACGAACGGCTTGAACGTGGAGCCCGGCTGGCGCTGCGCCTGCCACACGTGGTCGTACTGAAAGAAGCTGTAGTCGATGCCCCCCACCCAAGCGCGCACGTGGCCCGTGGCGGGGTCCATGGCCATCAGCCCCGCGTGCAGCAGTGATTTGACGTAACGCAGCGAGTCCATCGGGCTGAGCGTGGTGTCGGCCGCGCCCCCGTAGGTGAAGAGCTGCATCCGGCGTGGTGTGCGCATGGCCCGTTCGATGGCCGCCGTGTCCGCGCCGTACCGACGCTTGAACGCCTCGTAAGCGGGCGAGCGACGGGCGGCGCGCTCCAGGAAGCCGGGTACCTCTTGCTTGCGCTCATCGATCCAGGGGTTGCGGCCGCGCCAATGCCGGTCGAAGGTCCGCTGCAGACGCTCCATCCGTTCGTGTACCGCCGCCTCGGCGATCTGCTGCATCCGCGCGTCGATGGTCAAGTGCACGCGTAGCCCGTCGGTGTAGAGGTCGTAGTCGTGCGCCCGGCACCACTCTTCGAGGAACGCCCGCACGGCCTGACGGTAATAACTCCGGGGGCCGCTGGGCGGCTCGGTTAGGTTCGGGCGTACCCGCAGCGGCAGGGCTCGCAGCGAGTCGGCGGCGGCAGCCGTCAGGTAGCCGTACTTGGCCATCTGCCCCAGCACCACGTTGCGCCGCCCGCGCGAGCGCTCCGGGTGGAGCAGCGGGTTGTAGCTGGTGTTGGCCTTGAGCAGCCCCACCAGCGTGGCGACCTCCTCAGTGCGCAGGCTGTCGGGCGTGGTATTGAAGTACGTCTTGGCGGCAGTCTTGATGCCGTAGGCGTTACTGCCGAAGGCCACCGTGTTCAGGTACATGGTCAGCAGCTCGTGCTTGGTGTAGGCGCGCTCCAACTTTACGGCCACTATCCACTCGCGGACCTTAGTGAGCAGCACGTCCAGCCCGGGCACGCGGCTGAGCCGCCCCTGGTTGTCGTCGAAGCGCGTCCGGTAGAGGTTTTTGGCCAGTTGTTGCGTGATCGTGCTGCCGCCCCGGTTCTTACCGCTCAGTTGGTAGTAGGCAATAGAGCCGAGCGCTTCCAAGTCGATGCCGGCGTGCGACTCGAAGCGGGCGTCCTCGGTGGCGATCAGCGCCCGGATGAGCGTGGGCGGTAGCTGCTCGTACGTGACGGGGCTGCGGTTCTCGGCGTAGTACTTGCCCACCAGCGTGCCGTCGGCGGTGTAGAGAAGCGAGGGTACGGCCACTTTAGGGTTTTCGAGCCGCCGCAAGCTCGGCATCCGCCCGAACAGGTTCAGCGCGTTCGATTCGAGCGCCGCCAGAAAGAGGATGCCCAGCACCGGCAGCACCATAAAGCCGATCCAGAGTAGACGTATCGGCCGCCGCCGCGAACTACGCAGCAGGTAGGTGCCGGCGGCGCGAACGAGCCGCCCGGCCCGGTTGCCTGTTGTTTTTTTGCTCATCTTCACGCCCCGCCCGGGGTTGTTCTAACGCCTTTACCCCACTTCGGGCGACAAGGTTGTCGGATTTGCCCCACCCTGCCCCACCGGAGCGTGACGTACACTTTCCTGAGGCCTCGCCCGTTGTGAGAAAAGCCCAGCGCGGGCCACGCGCCGCAGCGACCGTGCGGCTGTCCGGATCCCCCCTTCGTTTGTCATTATGGACCTTAGCCAGCACTTTTGTAGACCGGAAGCCTTGTCTTCTTCCCATCTCTTGCCCGCAATGTATCGTTTCTTCCTGTTCGCTTTCGCCGCTATTTCCGGGGGGCTGCTCTTTGTCACCCCGCTCTCGGCGCAAGACCTAGGCAACGCTCCCTACTCGGCGGAGAAAAACATCGGCCAGCTCAACTCGTTCGACTTGCTTCGCAACAGCGGCATGGGTGGCGCGGGGGTCAGCACCGGACGCTCCGACTTCATCAACCTCCTGAATCCGGCGCTGCTCTACCACAACTCGCGGGCGGCCACCTTCGAGTTGGGCCTATCGGGGCAACAGAACGAGATCCGCGACGCCACCACGCGCCAGCGCACCTTCGGGGCCAACCTGAACTATTTGGCACTCTCGTTCCCGGTCATAGCTAACCGGGGCGCGGTTGCGGTGGGCCTGACGCCCTACTCGACGGTCAATTATCAGATATCTTTTCAGAACACGACGACCGACGGCAGCGTCTACCGCCAGGAGCTACGCGGCCAGGGTGGCCTGAACCGCGTGTTCCTCTCGATGGGTGGGCTGGTCTGGAAGAACCTCTCGGCCGGGATTGAGGGCAACTACGTTTTCGGCAGTACCACACGCACCCAGACGCTCGACTTCCTCGACGCCGTGGATTTGGCGCTGAGCCGCGAGGTGCTGGATCGTACGAGCGACGTGACGATCAAGGCCGGGCTAAGTTGGCAGCAGAAGGTCGGGGCCGACCGTTACGTGAACTTCGGCCTGACCTACGACCCGCGCACCGACCTGAACATGGTGCGCGAGTTGAGGGTGCTGAGCCGCGTGGCGGTGCTGCGCAACGAGGTGGGCGGCTCTCTTTACAACTACGACGACATCTACGTGCTCGACTCGCTGGAGCGGTTTACGCTGCGCCGCGAGGGGCTGAAGACCACCCTGCCCGCCACGGGTCGTTTTGGCGTCGGCTTTTCGCAGGCGGGTGCGGGTAAGAACTACTGGAACGTGGCCGTCGACCTGGGCTACCGGCGGTGGACCACTTACCGCGATCCGGAGGGTAACGGCCAATTGGCGGACGCGTACAACTTACACGTGGGCGCGGAGTGGCTGCCCTCAAAGGCCTCGCTGCCGAAATACTACGAGCGCATTACCTACCGGCTGGGCGTACGCTACGCGCAGATGCCCATGGTGGTGAGCGGTGAGCAGCTCGACGACGTTGGCATTAATTTTGGATTTACCCTGCCTATCAACAAGAACCTGGCGGGGGTGAGCGGCGCGCTTACTCTGGGGCAGCGGGGCACAACCGACCGCGATCTGATTCAGGAGCGCTACATCCGCTTCAGTCTGGGCTTCTCATTGAGCGACACACGCTGGTTCCGCCGTTATCGTTTAGATTAAACTTTGTTAAGAATTATCGCATGAAAACCCGAGCACTCTTTCTTCTGACTCCCCTACTTCTGCTGCCGGCTTTCTCGGCGCAAGCGCAGTTCAACTGGCCCGAAGACAAAGCTGCGGCCCAGTCGCAGTGGGTACAGTTCAGTGACAACGTCAAGGCGAAGCAGTTCGCGACGGCCCGGCCCAATTTCCTCTGGCTCTACCGGGAGGCACCTGAACTTAACGAGGGTCTCTACGTGAAGGGCATCAGTATGTACGAAGGGCTGGCCGCCAAGGCCACCGACGCCAAGGTGAAGTCCGCGCTGCAAGACACCGCCCTGATGCTCTACGACGAGCGCATCAAGTATTACGGTGAAGAGGCCGAGGTGCTGAATCGTAAGGGCATCGTGGCGTTCACCTTTCTCGGTACCCGTCCCGACGCCGCCAAGCACCAGGAAGCCCTGTTTGCACTTTACCAGAGGATTTTCGAACTGAACGGGACCGAGAACGTCTACCCGCATAACGTGACGCCCTATATGTACCTGGCCTGTCAGGAGAAGGCAGCCGGGCGGTTGAACGACCAAGAAGTGCTCGTGGTGTACGATCAGGTGTTGAAGGCGTACGAGCAGGGTGTGAAGAAGGACGAGAGCCTGGCAGCGTATTGGGAGCAGGTGAAAGAGGACGCCGACAAGCGCCTCACCTCGTGCGTGGAAATCGACTGTGACTTTGTGAAGGAGCAGCTCGCACCGAAGCTGAAAGCTAACCCCGACGACATCGATCTCGCCAAGAAGATCGAGAGCTTCCTGCTCAGTGGTGGCTGCTCGGACGACCCGCTCTTCCTCTCGACGGCCAAGTTGATTCAGGAGCGAGAGCCGGGCTACGGCTGGGCCATCCTGATCGCCAAGAAGGAGTTCGGCAACAAGAATTACGACGAGTCTTTCTCGTACTACGACCAGGCCATCGAGCTGGCCGAGACGACAGAAAAGAAGGCCGAAGTGCACCTCGACCTAGCCAAGCGTTACAGCTACCTCGGCCGGAAGTCTCAGGCTCGCGCCGAAGCTCGCAAGGCCGCCTCGATGGGGGCCGGTGGCGAAGCCTACGAACTGATCGGCGACCTCTACTTCAACAGCGCCCCGGACTGCACCGGCAACAACGCCGTCGAGAACCGGCTGGCTTACCTGGCGGCGTACGAAGAGTACCGCAAGGCGGGCAACTCCACGAAGATGTCGCGCGCCAAGGCGCAGTTCCCCTCGCGTGTCGAGTTGTTCAACTACAACATGGAGCCGGGCCAGACCATGAGCACCGGCTGCTGGATCGGCGAGACGGTGACGCTGATGACGCGCCCGGAATAACCTCCCCTTAACTAACTCCGAAGGTCGGCGTTCATTAAAGAACGTCGGCCTTTTCTCTTTGCGCGATGATGAAACGCTTGCTGCTTTCGCTACTCTTATTGACCGCCTGCGACGGCGAAGACTCCCGGCAAGTGCTGGCCGAGCGGCAATTATACGAGGGGCCGACGGCAGAGATTGAGGACGTAGAGACCCTCTACAGCGACTCGGCACGGCTTGAACTGCGCCTCACGGCCCCGCTGCAACAGGAGTTCAACAACGGCGACCGCCTCTTTCCCGACGGCGTGTACGTGGAATTTTACAACGAAGCGGAGGTGCTGGAGTCGACCCTGCGTGCCGACTGGGGGCGGTTGGAGTCGAGCACGTCGCTTTACACCGGCCGGGGCGACGTGGTGGTGCACAACTTGCTGAAGGAGGAGACACTCAAGACTGAAGAGCTGTTCTGGGATCAGAAGGAGGCCCGCATCTACACTGAAAAGTTCGTACGTATCGAGACGCCCACCGAGGTGCTGACCGGCAACGGACTGACGGCCGCGCAGGACTTCAGCTCCTACAAGATTCTCAATCCCAAAGGCACGTTTCCAATTCAGGAATGAGCAGCCGCGGCATCATCTGGTTTTCTCTGTGCGTGGCTACCTTTGTTATCGGTGTCCATCAGCTCTTCTTCTACAGCGATCTCGACGGGCTGTCGGGCGGAATACTGCGCAGCTACGGCCTCTTCATGCTTTCAGGGGTGTTCTACCTGGTGTACCGCCGGCGCGTCGCCAAAGCCCGCCTGGAAGACACCCCGAGCGAAGCGCCGCCCGCACCCAAGCCCACCAAACGTGCGCCTTCGAAGCGCCGCCCGCCTGCCAAACGCAAGCGTAAGCCCCACCGGTAGATGGAGCTGATCCCCTACATCGTACTGACCCTGCTGCTGTCGGCGTTCTTCTCCGGCCTGGAAATCGCCTTCGTCTCGGCCGACCGGCTGCGCATCGAACTGCTCCGGCGGAGCGGCACGCCCTCAGGCTACGTGCTGGCGCACTTCGTCAAACATCCGGCCCGCTTCATCGCTGCGCTGCTGATCGGCAACACGGTGATGCTGACGCTCTACGGCATCCTGATGGCGCGCTTGCTGGAGCCGTGGCTGGCCGCGCACCTACCGCCGCTGCTCAACAACACGCTGGGCATCTTGCTGACGCAGACCGTCATCGCGACGCTGATCGTGCTGCCCGTCGGCGAGTTTCTGCCGAAGAGCCTCTTCCTGACCCACGCCAACCGGCTGCTGGCGGTGCTGGCGCTGCCCGTGGCACTGGCCTACGGCCTCTTGTTTGTGTTCGTGATCGTGATCGTGACGCTGGCCCGCTTCGTGATCCGCCGGCTGCTGCGCCTCGAATACCTCGAAGATCAGCCTGTGTTCGGCATCACCGACCTGAGCAATTACGTCAAGACGACCCTCGCCACGCGGCAGCGGCAGGAAGAGACCGAGGTGAACGCGCGCATCTTCAGCAACGCCGTGGACTTCCGCACCGCCCGCGTGCGCGACTGCATGATTCCGCGCACCGAAATCGTGGCTATCGACAAGCAGGACGGCCTGGACGTGCTCAAGGAGACCTTCTTGGAAAGCGGCCACTCACGGGTGCCGGTCTACAAAGAGACCATCGACGACATTGTGGGCTTCTGCCACTCGTCGGCGCTGTTCAAGAAGCCGCAGACCATCGACGAGATCGTCGCCAAGATCAATATCGTGCCCGAAGCGATGCTGGCCAGCGACCTGATGGTGCAGTTCATCAGCGGGCGGCAGAGCATGGCGCTGGTCGTCGACGAGTTCGGGGGCACCTCGGGGCTGGTGACCATCGAGGATGTGATGGAGGAGATCTTCGGCGACATCCAGGACGAGCACGACGACGACGAGTGGATTGAACAGCAGGTCGACGAGCGAACCTACGTGCTGAGTGCCCGCCACGAGGTCGACTACCTGAACGAGAAGTACCACTGGCGCATTCCCGAAGGCGACTACGAGACGCTGGGCGGCCTGATCCTGTCGGTCGAGGAAGACCTGCCTAAAGTGGGCGACGTGATCGACGTGCCGCCCTACACGTTCACGGTCGAGTCGATGGACGACGCCCGCATCGACACCTTACGTCTGCACATTCAGCCCGAGAGCGCATAACTCCGCCCCCATCGTTAATTTGCGAAGATTTTCGGTGCGTACCGCCCGGCGGAGCGTGCCGAAGCAACCTTTTCCCTCCGGAAGGGCGTTTGCCTTTCCCGACACTTCAGACACCAACCCCCAAAGCATCCGTTATGTCTATCATCCAAACGCTGCGCAACAAGTCGTGGCTGGCGGCCGTGTTCGTCGGCGTGGCCATGCTGGCGTTCATCTTGGGCGACCTGTTCAGCCAGAACTCGCAGTTGCTCGGCAAGAACAAGCAAATCGTCGGTGAGATCGCCGGCGAAGAGATCACCCTGCAGCAGTACCAGGCGCAGGTCGACGAGCTGCGCTTCCAGGTGACCCAGCGGCAGGGCGGCACCCCTCCCACCGAGGAGCAGATGCCCGCCGTGCGTGAGCAAGCCTGGAACCAGTTGATCTTCGAGGTGGCCTACCGCAAGCAGTTCGAAGAGCTCGGCCTCACGGTGACCGACGAAGAGCTGTTCGACATGGTGCAGGGCACCAACATTCACCCGTCGGTGCAGCAGTCGTTCTCTAACCCCGAGACGAACGAGTTCGACCCCGCGCAGGTACAAAACTTTCTGGGTGCGCTGAAGGCCGGACAGGTTCCCCCCGAGCAGGTAGCCATGTGGGCTAACTTCGAGCAGCAGATCGGCGTCAACCGCCTGCAGACAAAGTACGAGAACCTCTTCGCCAAGACGGGCTACGTGACCAAGGCCGAGGCCGAGCGCGAGTATCGGCAGCAGACCACGAAGGCCACCGCGAAGTACGTCTACGTGCCGTTCTCGGTCATCCCCGACTCGACGGTCGAGGTGACTGATGCTGAGTTGAAGAGCTACATCAACAAGAACAGCGCGAACTACCAGACCGAGGCGGGGCGCACGTTCGACTACGTGACGTTCGACGTGGGTGCGTCGGGCGAGGACAGCGCGGCCCTCTACAACGACCTGGCGGGCATGAAGGCGTCGTTTGAAGCCACCGAGAACGACTCCGCCTTCGTGGCCCTCAATTCGACCGGCCGCCCGGTGTCGATCGTCCGGCTGTTGGCCCCCAACGAGCTGCCCGCCGAGCTGGCCGACGCCACCTTCGAGCTCAAGCCCGGCACAGTTTACGGCCCCTTCGCCAACGGCAACTCCCTTTCGCTCTACAAAATCTCGGACGTGGTGGACAGCGGCGACGTCTACGCCCGCGCCGGCCACATCCTGATCAAGCCCGAGGGCGACGACGATGCCGCCAAGCGCGAAGCCCGCAAGGAGGCACAACGCATCCTCGACGAGATCAAGGGCGGCGCGTCGTTCGAAGCGCTGGCCGGCGAGTTCGGCCAGGACGGCACCAGCGCCCGCGGCGGTGACCTGGGGTACTTCGGCAAGGGCCGCATGGTGGCTCCGTTCGAGGAGGCCGTCTTCAACGCCGAGCGCGAGGGGCTGCTGCCCCGCCTGGTCGAGACCGATTTTGGCTACCACGTCCTGAAGATCACCGAGGCCCCGTCGAGCCGCCGCTACCGGCTGGTGACCCTCCAAGAAGACCTGCTGCCCAGCGAGGCGTCGCGCGAGGAGGTGTACCGCCGCGCCGGCCGCTTTGCGGGCACCGCTTCGAGCGCCGAGGCGATGCGCACCAAGGCCGAAGAAGCGGGCCTGAACGTGCTCACGGCGAGCCAGATTCGTAAGGCTGCTCAGAACGTCAACTCCCTGCGGGGCGCGGGCGTCCGTAAGCTCGTGCAGTGGTCGTACAACGACGCCGAGGTCGGCGAGGTGTCGCCCGTGTTCGAGGTCGGCGATCAGTACGTCGTCGCCGTGCTGACGGGCAAGCAGGAGAAAGGCACCACCGGCGTAGAGGAGGCCCGCGTGGCCGTCGAGACGCAGGTGCGCAACGAAAAGAAGGCCGCGCAGATCATCGAGAAGCTGCGGGCCGCCGGTACGCAGAACATGGACTCGCTGGCCGCCGTCTACCCCGGCGCGAAGGTGGGCACGGCCACGGACCTGACGCCCGCCACCCGCCAGATCCAGGGCGTCGGCTTCGACCCGGAGGCTGTCGGCACCATCTTCGGGCTGAACGAGGGCGAGCGCGCGGGCCCGGTGCGGACCAACAACGGCGTGATGGTCGTGGAGGTCACCAGCAAGACCCCCGCCGCGCCCGTGGCCGACTACACACAGTACCGCACCCAGGTGGAGCAGCGTCAGGGGGGCCGCACACAGTTCAATATCTCGGAGGCCATCCGCAAGGACGCCGACATCGAAGACGAGCGTGTGCGGTACTACTAAGACAGAAGACGGGGGACAGAGCACCAGAGTCTTTTCTACCCAACAACAAAGCCGCCTCCTGCCCGGGGGGCGGCTTTTGTTGTTGGTGGTGGCTGGATGTGGATAGGGCCTGGTCCGTAGCTTTGACGATGTTCCTACGTTACGCCTTACTCCTCGCCGGGCTGCTGTTTGCCACCGCTTGCAGTTCGCCCGGTGCTACCGACAACGCCATGACCGACGCTTCGACCGACTCGCTGGCCGTTCCCGAAGACGTGCACTCGTACGCCCGCCCGAACGAAGCCGCCGTGACGCACCTGGACCTGACCATCGAGGTTGACTTCGACGCGCGCGTGCTGCGCGGCAAGGCGGCCTACGACGTGGCGAACCGAGCGGGCACCGACATCCTCTACCTCGACACGAAGGCGCTGGACGTGCGCCGCGTGACGCTGGGCAACGAAGCGAACGAGGAGGAGACCGCGTACGAACTGCGGCCCGCCGACGAGCACCTGGGCCGGGCGCTGCAAGTCACGATCCGCCCTGAGACCGAGCGCGTGACGGTCTACTACCAAACCTCGCCCGACGCCGAGGCGTTACAGTGGCTCACGCCCGCGCAGACGGCCGGCGGCGAGCACCCGTTCCTCTTCACGCAGGGGCAGGCCATCCTGACGCGCTCGTGGGTGCCGATCCAGGACAGCCCCGGCGTGCGCATTACCTACACCGCCGACGTGAAGGTCCCCCCCGCCCTATTGGCCGTGATGAGCGCCGAGAACCCCACCGAGCGCAACGAGACCGGCGAGTACCACTTCGAGATGCGCCGGCCTGTGCCCGGCTACCTGCTGGCCCTGGCCGTGGGCGACCTGCGGTTCGCGTCCGTCGGCGCGCGCACGGGCGTCTACGCCGAGCCGGAAGTGCTCGAACGGGCTGCCTACGAGTTCGCCGAGATGCCCGAGATGCTGGCGGCCGCCGAGGAGCTGTACGGTCCCTACGCGTGGGAGCGGTACGACGTGCTGGTGCTGCCGCCGAGCTTCCCCTTCGGCGGCATGGAGAATCCGCGCCTGACCTTTGCCACGCCCACCATCCTGGCCGGCGACCGCTCGCTGACGAGCCTGATCGCGCACGAGCTGGCGCACTCGTGGTCGGGCAACCTGGTGACGAACGCCACCTGGGACGACTTCTGGCTCAACGAGGGCTTCACGGTCTACTTCGAGCGGCGCATCGTCGAGGCGCTCTACGGGGCCGACTACACCGCCATGCTGACGCAGCTCGGTGGGCAGGACCTGGCGAGCTCGGTCGAAGAGCTGCCGGACGCTGACACACACCTGAAGCTGAACCTCGACGGCCGCAACCCCGACGACGGCATGACGGACATCGCCTACGAGAAGGGCTACTTCCTGCTGCGGCACATCGAAGACCACGTGGGGCGCGAGCGGTTCGACGCCTTCCTGCGTGAGTACTTCGACGCGCACCGCTTCGAGGTGATGTGGACCGAGAAGTTTCTGGATTATCTGCGGGCGAATCTTCTGGAGAAGGAGGCCTACGACAGTTTGCAGATCGAGCGGTGGGTCTACGGGCCGGGCGTGCCCGGCGGCGTCACGGGCGTTACCGCCACTCGGTTCGTCGAAGTGGATAAAGTGGGAGATATGTGGACAAATTTGGGCGTTATCAACACCTCCGACACCGAGGCGTGGTCTTCGCACGAATGGCTCTACTTTTTGCGGGGTCTGCCGCGCGACCTCGACACCGCACGAATGGCGAAACTAGACGAACAATTTGCCTTCACCACGTCGGGTAATTCGGAGATTCAGGCGGCCTGGTATGAGCTGGCGATCTTGAACCGGTACGAGGCGGCTTACCCGCAGATGCGGGCCTTCTTACAGGAAGTCGGGCGGCGGAAGTTCCTAGTGCCCCTCTACCGCGCGCTGAAGGAGAGCGACCAGAGGGCGCTGGCGCGCGCGATCTACGCCGAGGCGCGGCCGGGCTACCACTACGTGTCGCAGAGCACCCTCGACGCCCTGCTGGACTACGAACCGGAGCGGGCGTAACGGCGGTTGGAAAGACGGCAAACGCGAAGGAAGTTTTACGTGCTCAGCAGACCTAACTCCTCCGCAAACGCGACGGCGAGGTCTAAACGACCAAAGAGCTGAAAAAATTGGTAGCGAGCCGTCGAGAACTTGTTACCCGGCTGAGTTCGTCACGTCGAAGTGTCCTCGCGCGACTGCTTACCGCCGCCACTGGTTCGCGCGTTCGTTACGCTGGGCCAGACGGGCGGTCTCCTCTACCCTCTTCGCCCGGGTGGTGGCGCGCTTGGCGTTCTGAATCCATTCGAGGATGCCACGCCGCACCGACGGCGGAAACGCTTCCCAGTGCGCAGCCGCGCCTTCGTGCGCCGCGAGGGCCGTTGCCAGGTCGTCGGGCACCACCCCGCGCTCTACGTCGTCGAGGGCGGTCCAAGAGCCGTCGCGTCGGGCTTCGGTTACCTTCGCCCGGCCGGCGGGGTGCAACCTACCGGCGACCTCCAGGCGCGCGATGCGATCTTTGTTCAAGCGGCTCCAGTTGCTGCCGGGTTTGCGCGGTGCGAAGTAGAGCATCGTCCGCTCCTCGTCGAGTGTGCGGGGCAGGCTGTCGACCCACCCGAAGCAGAGGGCTTCTTCCACGGCTGCGTCGTAATCGACCATCGGGCGGTCCACCTCCTTCTTGTAGCGAATCAGCCAGACGCCCCCGTCGCGGGCGTGGTGTTCGGCGAGCCACGCCCGCCAGGCCGCGCGGGTCAGTGGGTGCACGGCGTCGTCGGGTGCGCCGGTGGTCGGCACGTAGTCCGTCGTCATCTCTCGGCTCCTTCGGTGCCGATCATCAGGTCCGCCACGCGCACGTTCAGATTTTCGACCGTTGCGCTTCTGGCCGTGTCGTCGGCTGCGTAGATCGTCTGGTCCGCGTAGCGCGACCCTTCCGGCCGGGTGTACACTTCGATCTGTCGCTGCTTAAGGTTGACGATCCAGTACTCAGGCACGCCCGCCGCCGCGTACATCCGCAGCTTCGTGGTCTGGTCTAACCGCAACGTGCTATCTGACACCTCAATGACAATCTGGACGTCTTTCAATGCCGGCACTTTACTCTCGTCGAACGGGCGCAGTACCGTCGCGTCCGGCTCCGGCTGGCTGGCCTCGGTCAGGTTTAGGGTGCTCTGGACATCTATTTCGTAGCGACCGTCGAGCTGTCTGAAAAGTTGCTTGTGCAGCCGCCGGACGGCCGTGGCGTGGGGGGCGTTAATCGGTGACATGAGCGTGATGTGGCCCTCGATGAGTTCGACGCGCTCTTCGGGGCCGAAGATGCCGATCTCGCCCATCCGGTAGTACTCGGCGGCGGTGAACAAACGGGTCCGTACGGGTTCGGGGGCAAGGGTTGCGGTCTGCATGGCGGGGGCGTAAAGGTATCCTGATGATACGCAAAAACCCCCGAGAGCCATAGCCCCCGGGGTTTCTACTGAGCGTTCCGGCGGTCGCCTACAGGTCTGAGTAGACGTACTTGTTCTCGGCGAGCACAGTACTGATGTTACCGTATAATCACGTAACGCGTCAGTGCCACCGTCTCCTGTGCATCGGTGGCCCGCAGCAGGTAGAGTCCCGGCGGCCGTTGGTGCGTCTGAAAGTGAGCCTCCCCGGAGAGAGACTCTTTTCGGTCTACTTCATTGCCGAACGAGTCGTGCAGGATAAAGACGACGAGATCGCCCGGCGTAGCGAGGCGTGCACCTCCGCCGCCCTCGCCCCCTCGCTCTAAGACGGCGCGGAAGCTCGCCGCCGCTGGGTTGGGATACGCCTGCAACCGGCCGTCGAAGATGTCTACCCAGCGTCTGCCCGTGCGCGTGCATCCGTTGGCGGTGACGTCAACTTCAATCGTAATCGCCTTGAAATTAGACTTGTTTCCTAAAATCAGGCTGCTGTGATTTTTGCACTTTTACAGGAAACCCTGAAGTTCCATAGACCTGCGCATATTTCCATTACCTGATCAGCAAAATCAATTGATCTGTTTCTGAATCTTTGCACCAGAATTTGATAGCGCTTCAGACCACAAATCACATTCTCCACCAGTACTCTCACTTTACTGATCTGCCGGTTGTATTCTTTCTGCTCTTCGGTTAAGTGCGGATCAGGATTACGCTTGGACTTGCGGGGCTTTTTGATGGGCTGATGTGCCTGCCCGCATTCATAATCATGAGCAAACCCTTGAAAGCCTAAGTCGAGCCATACTTGCAAACCTTTAAACCAATCCAAACCCGGCTGAAGGGCCGTCTTGAGCATCTTGTAGTCGTGGACTGAGCCGCTGACAGTAGGACTCAGGAAAATGATGAGCCGCGAGAAAGTCGTCAGAAGCAGATTTTTGTAGGTGTGATACCGCTTCTTACCGCTGTAACGGGCTTTCTGCGATTCGTCGTCTTTGGGCCGGCTGCTTTCTCGTTCGGTGCCGTCGATCCAGACTTGGTCGCCAGCTTGCTGCTCCAGCTCAGAGAGAATCTGCTCGATGGCATCGACTTGCTCTAGGCTACGTGCTGGCAAGTGCTTATTCTCACGGAGGGTTTCACGCAAGTAAGCCAAGATCGGCATCAAGCGCTTTTGAGCCGCCGGTCCTTCGATACCAAAACTGAGGCCAAGTACATCAAAGGTAGGGTATGTTTTTAGATAGAACAGGCCGAAGAACAGCTCGCAAGCCAAGGAGGTCAAGCAGCCTTCAGGGCCAGGTCTTTGCTCGGGGGCACGAGATACAGCCTGCTCGAACTTGGTGAGAAGAGCCTTGAAGTCTGCTTTATCCAGGCCAGTGGTGGCTAAGAACTGACGGTCGTTGTGGACGTTTTCGAAGAGACAGAACATAGCACAATGACAATAGAGGGTGTATGAAACGTTTTGTCGCAAGGCCAGACATTTAGTCTGGGGGGCTTTTAGAGTGAATGTTTCCGAACCGCAAAGCTCTACACAAAGATGCAGACAGACAACATGACAGAATGATATTATGATATCACCGCTTGAAGCAGAATATTATTAGGAAACAAGTCTAATAAATAATGCAGGTGCATTCTTCGACCAAGGTGCAGAACCACTTTCAGCTGACCTTGAATTTATAAAAGACGCTCTTGATACGAACCTGTTAGGTGCTTG
>JBARYS010000002.1:0-3858 GCA_049648155.1 Catalinimonas sp.
AGGTCGTCGCGGTACTCGGGGTCGTCGTCGCCCTCCACCTGTTGTATGAAGTCATCGCCGTCGGTCACGTCCACCTCGACGTAGATCCACGTGCTGCGCGCGTCCACGTCGAGCGAAGGAGTGTAGAGGTCGGCCAGATCTACCGTGTAGCGCTGCGGGGCGTCGTCGGTGTGCTCCAAGGTCAGCACCAGCGTGGTGGGTGCACCTTCGGCGGGCGTCAGGGTCTGCACGTACGACTCGTCGCCCGCCGTGACCTCCCCGACGTGCTCCTGTAGCCACGCCGTGAGTTCCGGCAGCCCCGTAGGCAGATCGAGCGACGCTTCCCAGGCGTCCTTCGCCAGCGGCACCACTTCTTTGAGAAGCTCTTCCAGTCGCCGGGCGTTGTCCACCCCGTCGGCGTAGAGGAAGATCTCGTCCTCGTACTTCTCCAGCTCACCGTCTTCGTACACCGCCATGGCGGGCGCGGTGCCTTCAGCCTTCAGGGTCACGCGCTGTTCGTCATTCGAGCTTTTGCGTTGCACCCCGCTCCGCCTCAAGAAGGCGATATTGAACGCGTAGCGCGTCTCTTCGCGACGGCCCCTGCTGTCTACCTCAGCCACGCGCAGCTCCACCCGGTAGGGGGCCTCGGGCGCGTAGCTGAACGACTGCTCCCAGGTTTTTTTCTTGGCCGGAACGTCCTTGACGGCAGCGGCGATCTCGTCGAGCTTATCGGTGAAGGGGTCGGCCCGCGCCGTGAGTGCCGCGCAGAACAGCGGAAACAGCAGGAGACGTCGGAGGAAGCGCATAGGAGGAGCGGGTGAGGTGGTTGAGAAGGCTAGGAGCGGTCCGGCCGCCGATTGAACCGCGAAATTATTCGATTGGCGGCAGGCGAAGCCGAACTACCTTATTTAAAGTACCCACTACCAACAGGCAGAGACGCCACGGCCGGCGTCTCCAACGCGTCGACCCACGGCAGCAGGAAGCCTATCCCCCCCCGGGAATGTAGGTAGTGTGCCATTTGCTCATCCACGAGCCGGCCCTCTTCTGTCTTCCGAGGCTCCATCCGCCCGGTAGGGTTGAAAACTTCCAATTCGCTTGTTTAGGCTAGTCTAATAATTTATTTTTGCGCCACAAATAAGCATTTCATGATGCGATGTATCCTCTTCACTTTTTTGTTGTCGACGGCGGTGTTCAACGCATGGGGCCAGACGGCCGAACTGCGCGGGCGCATCAGCGACGGCACCGACCCGATCGCTTTCGCCAACGTCGTCGTACCGTCGCTGCAACGCGGCACCACGACCGACGCCGACGGCGCTTACCTGATCACGGATCTGCCGCCCGGCGTGCACACCGTTGAAGTCAGCCTGATCGGCTACCGACGGCTGCTCGAAACCGTGGACCTGAGGGCGGCACAAACACATGAGCACAACTTCGTGCTACCCGAAGACCCGCTGCACCTCGACCAAGTGGTGGTGACGGGCACGCGCGGGGCGGTGCCGACGTACCGCTCGCCGGTGATCGTGAGCCGCATCGACGACCGCATCTTCGAAGCCACGCAGTCGCTCTCGCTGGCCGAGGGGCTGAACTTCTCGCCGGGGCTGCGGGTAGAGAACAACTGCCAGAACTGCGGCTTCACGCAACTGCGCATGAACGGGCTGGAGGGCGCTTACTCGCAGATTCTCATCAACGGGCGGCCGGTGTTCTCGTCGCTGGCGGGCGTCTACGGGCTGGACATGATCCCGGCCAACATGATCGACCGTGTGGAGGTGGTGCGCGGCGGCGGCTCGGTGCTCTACGGCGGCAACGCGATCGCGGGCACGGTCAACGTTATCACGAAAGACCCCGTCGAGAACACGGCCGAGGTGGGCCTGAACCAAGCGCTGATCGGCGGGGAGGCGTCGGACAGAACGCTCACGTTCAACGCCTCGGTGGTGAGCGACGAATTGGACCGGGGCCTGACGATGTACGGCTTCCGGCGCGACCGCCAGCCCTGGGACGCCGACGGCGACGACTTTTCGGAGATCACACAGTTGGAGAACACCACCTTCGGGCTGGATGCCTTCTGGAACCCCACCGACCGGAGCAAGCTCAAGCTGGGCCTCTACACCATCGACGAGTTCCGGCGCGGCGGCAACGGCTTCGACCTCGCCCCGCACCAGACCGACGTCACCGAGCAGCTCGACCACCGCATCCTGGGCACGTCGCTCCAGTACGAACGCTACTCGGCCGACCGCGACCACAAGCTGGCGGTCTACGGCTCGGCGCAGTTCGTGAACCGGCGCAGCTACTACGGCGGCGGCGGGCGCGTGTTAGGTTCCGGCGACTCGCTGACGGCCGACGACCTGCTCGCACTGAACGCCTACGGCCGTTCGACCGACCTCGCGGCAGTGGGCGGGGTGCAGTACACTTGGCGGGCGCGGCCGAACGCTTACTTGACGCTCGGCACGGAGCACCAACACAACGACGTGCGCGACGAGATGCCCGGCTACGACCGCACCATCGACCAGCGCGTGGGCACGCTCGGCAGCTACGCGCAACTGGAGTGGAATCCCACCGACCGCCTCGACGTGCTGGTGGGAGGTCGCTTTGACTACGTGAACATTGATGGGGCGTACGACCTGGGGGCCGAGCGCTTCCTGAACCGACGGACGCTGCCGGTGCTCGTACCCCGGGCGGCGGTGATGTACGACATGGCGAACGACCTGCGGGCGCGAGTGTCGTTTGCACAAGGCTACCGGGGGCCGCAGGCGTTCGACGAAGACCTGCACATCGAGACCGTGGGCGGGGCGGCCCGCTTCGTCCGCCTCAACCCCAACCTGCGCACCGAGCGCTCGAACAACCTGACCGGCTCGTTGAACTGGACACGCACGCTGGGCACGGTGCAGACCAACCTAGTGACCGAGGGCTTCTGGACATACCTCGACGCGCCGTTCGTACTCTCAGAGCCCACCGAACTGCCGAGCGGCGTGGCCGTGATCACCAAGCGCAACGGCACCGGAGCCACAGTGCGGGGTGTGAACCTGGAGGCTAACCTGGCCTTCGCCGCCCAGTGGGTGATCCAGGTGGGCGCGACGGTGCAGACGGCTACCTACGACGAACCCGAGCTGATATGGGCACCCGAAGGGGACGAGGATGACCGCCCCGTCACCATGACCAATCGGCTGCTGCGCACGCCCGATGCCTACGGCTTCGCGACGCTGACCTGGGAGCCGGTCGACGACCTGCTGCTCGCCTACTCAGGCACGCTCACCGGCCCAATGGACGTGGCCCACGTGATCGATCCCGAGACGGAGTGGACCGTGGTGAAGCGCACGCCGACGTTTCTAGAGCACAACCTGAAGGTGGGCTACACCTGGAACTTGGGCGACAACTACCGCCTCGAAGGGTTCGGGGGTGTACAGAACCTGCTCAACGCTTACCAAAGCGACTTCGACCGGGGAGCCGACCGCGACGCGGGTTACGTCTACGGACCCACGCGGCCGCAAACGTTCTTCGCGGGCGTGAAAGTGAGGCTGCGGTAGGGGGCGGCTGGGGTCGCCTTGAGTGGTAGTAAAAGAACGAGTGCCGGACCTCGATCAGTGGTGGCCTTCTCGCAAAGTCTCACGGACCCTCGTGCTTGCTTTCGACCGCTACCTAAAAAGTGGAGCGTTGTGAAAGAAAGCCGCGAGCGAGGCTACTCAAGATCGTAAAAACAGCCATCAAACATGATACGGTGTGCGGCCGACATGTAGGGCTGTCAGGTGACCAGCACGCACTTCGGCGGGTCGTCGTTCGTGAAGGCGTATCCCAACTCGTAGCAGAAGTAGTACAACAACCCTTTCTGAGTGCGGTACACGTGCGTGTAGAACCGAAAGTCGAAGCCCATCTGCGCAAGCACCT
>JBARYS010000003.1:0-1526 GCA_049648155.1 Catalinimonas sp.
GGAGAAGGTGCGGCAAAGCAGGGTAGTTCAGCGGGCGATCAACTCGCGAGCAGCAGGGAGTAGGTGAGCCATAAGGTTGTCAAACAAGGCAAAGCAGTTTTGACGTATCTGCTGAGCCACTTCGTAGAGTTGCCCGTTTTGAACGAGACGCTGCATCTGGTCGGGGTCCACATCGACAAAGGTGGTCCGGCAGAAGTTAGATATGTTGGCAGCGATGGCAGGATGGCTCATCTTGAATGGGATTTAGCACCCTTAAAGATGCGAAATCTTGCCGCCATTTGCTGCCGGCTGCTCTCTGTGACAAATCGCGGTTGTGCCCGGACGAACCTAAGGTTGAGGGCTTGCTCCGAAAGGTAAGTCGACGGACGTGAGCGAACGCTGTTTGTGCCCTTCGCCGGAGACCCGGACGCCCGGCGCGGATGCTGGTGTTTGTGTGCCCGCCTGAACGGCCCGCCCGCCCCGCTTGCCCGAGGCTGACCAGAGGCCTAGCTTTGTCGGGTGCCCCCGCGCGGCGTCCGTGCGCCGACCTTCCACCGTGTTCGGGCACGACAAACCCCCTCCCTTATGTCGTCCGTACTTGCCGCAGGGGCCGTCCCGCTGTTTCTCACCGAGGTGGTCCTCCTGATCGTGGCCGCCGCCGGCGTGGCCTACGTCTGCCAGCGCTTCGGGCTGGTGCCCATCGTCGGCTTCCTGCTGGCGGGCGTGCTGATCGGCCCTAACGCCCTGGGGCTAGTCAACGACCCCGAGCTGATCGAGGCCGCCGCCGAGGTGGGCGTGCTGCTGCTGCTGTTCACCATCGGCATCGAGTTTTCGCTCGACAAGCTGGCCAAGATTCAGCGCCTCATCTTCGGGGGCGGCGGGCTGCAGGTAGGGCTCACCACGGCGATCGTGGCGGGGCTGATGATGCTGTTCGGCTTCGACTGGAAGGTGGGCGTCTTCACGGGCTTTCTGGCGGCGCTCTCTTCTACGGCCATCGTCATCAAGCTGCTCGGCGACCGGGGCGAGACCAACGCCCTCCACGGGCAGACGGCCGTCGGGCTGCTGATTTTTCAAGACCTGGCCGTGATCGTGATGGTGCTGCTGGTGCCCGCCCTGGGCACGGCGACCGGCGGCGAGACGTTCAGCGCGCTCGACCTGGCCGTCGCCCTCGGCAAAGCGGCGCTCATCATCGCCTTTGTGCTGGTGATTGCCCGGCGCTTCCTGCCGCCGCTGCTCGAACACGTGGCCCGCGCCTGCTCGTCGGAGCTGTTCCTGCTGGTGATCGTCGCCATCTGCTTCGGCACGGCCTACCTGGTGGGGCTGGCGGGCGTGAGCATCTCGCTGGGTGCGTTCCTGGCGGGGCTGCTGGTGAGCCAGAGTCGCTTCGCCGAGCACGCCCTGAGTGAGATCCTGCCCCTGCAAATCCTCTTCTCGGCTACGTTCTTCGTCTCGGTGGGGCTGCTGCTCGACGTCCACTTCATGATCACGCACCTGCCGATGGTGCTCGGGCTGATCGCCGTGGTGCTGGTCATCAAGCTCGCCACCAC
>JBARYS010000004.1:0-2979 GCA_049648155.1 Catalinimonas sp.
GTACTGAACCACCCCCAGCCCGCCCCGCCCGGCCGCAGCCGCTCGCGCACCAGCTTCACCACACGCCAGCCCACGTCGAAGAGCGGCTCTTCCAGCCACCAGGACGCCCCCGCGCGCAGGTCGGTAAAGCGGTTGCCGTAGCGGGCGCGCAGTTCGAGGCCGTCGGCGGTAAAGTCCACGAGGTCGGCTTCGTGGCGCTGCGTGCCGTCGGTGAGGATCACCTGGTCGCCCACCTTGAAGCGCGTCAGATTCTGCCCGTAGCCGAAGTGGGCCGTCTGCGCGTCGTACGTCCGCAGCCGCAGTCCCGCCAGCAGCCGCCCCTCCAGCGCCAGCCCCTCCGGCGTCAGCAGTTGCCCCTCGCGCTGCGCCTCACGGGCGGCGGCGGCCTCCTGGTAGAAGTAGTCGATCAGGTGCTGGGGCGTGACGGCGGGCAAAGCGTTTAGTGATTGCAAGGTTCACATCTTCGTCCGAATGCAAACGCACGGCAACAATTCATGGTGACGTACCGCGCGCAAGATCCTGCCGCACCGGCGGACCGGTCTCCCACGCGCGCCGGCTTGATCCTACCCCAACAGCATCCCCGCCACGGTGGCCGTCATCATGCAGGCGAGTGTGGCGGCGGCAAGCGCGCGCAGTCCGAGGCGCGAAAGGTCCGACTGTTGGTTGGGGGCCATGCCACCGATACCGCCGATCTGGATGGCGATGGAGCTGAAGTTGGCGAATCCGCAGAGGGCGAACGTGGAGATCACCACCGCACGGGGCGAGAGCTGCTCCTTAACGCGGGCCAGGTCGGCGTAGGCGATAAACTCGTTGATGGCCGTTTTCTGCCCCAATAAACTGCCCACCAGCAGCGTCTCGTTCCAGTCGACGCCCATCACGAAGGCCAGCGGGCGAAACAGTTGCCCCAGCACATAGCCCAGCGAGAGGCGCTCGAACACGCCCCCGGTGGCGGCGGCGATACGGGCGTTGAGACCGGTCACCTCGCCGAGCAGGTCGGCCAGCAGGAAGTTCACCAGGGCGATCACCGCCACGAAGGCCAGCAGCATCGCCCCGACGTTCAGGGCCAGCTTGAGGCCGTCGGCCGCACCGCGCGAGAGGGCGTCGATCAGGTTCACGCCGAGGCTCTCGCGGCTCACGCGCAGCGTACGGTCGATGCGCTCCGGCTCGGTCTCGGGCACCAGGATTTTCGCCATCACGATGCCCGCCGGGGCGTTCATCACCGAGGCCGTCAGCAGGTAAGTGGCGAAGCGTGTCTGCTCGGCGGCGGAGTCGCCCCCCAGAAAAGCAACGTAGGCGGCGAACACGCTCCCCGCGATGGTGGCCATGCCGCCCGTCATGAGGCACATCAGCTCCGAGCGCGTCATGCGCGGCACGAACGGTCGCACCAACAGCGGCGCTTCGGTCTGCCCCAAGAAGATGTTGCCCGCCGCCGAAAGGCTCTCCGCTCCTGACAAGCCCATGGTCTTGGCCATGATCCAGGCGATGCCGTAGACCAGCTTTTGCAGGATGCCCAGGTAATAAAGGCCCGCCGTGAGCGTCGAGAAGAAGATCACCACCGGCAGAATCTGAAAGGCGAAGATCACCCCCAAGCCGTGGTTAGCGCCCTCGTTGCTGAAGCTGTTGAGCGCCAGCCCCGAAAAGAGAAATTCGGCCCCGGCCGTAGAGAAGCCCAGCAGCACCACGAAGCCCCGGCTGACGGTCTGGAAGACCGTGGCCACGGCGTCGATCTGCGTCACGAGCACCCCAAACACCAAGTGCAGCGCCACACCGATGCCCACCAGCCGCCAATCGATGGCCCGCCGCCGCCCCGACAGCAGGGTGGCCAGGCCGATCAGTACCGCCACACCCAACAGACCGCGTAGCCAGATCATGAGCAGACGGACGGTTGAAGGCTTACCCCGTGCGGGCGAGCGGGCGGGGGGGCAGTGAGCATAGAGCGGAGCGAGGGAGGGTAATGACCGGACGGGGCGGCCCCGGGAGGGTTAGTTGCGGCGGTTCAGCTCGTCGCGAATCTTAGCGGCGCGTTCGTACTCCTCGCGGCCCAGCGCCTCGTCGAGCATGGTGCGCAGCTCTTCCGACGACGTGTTCTTGAAGCCGTCTTCCACGCTGCGGCTCTTGGTGGCCTTGCGCACGGGCGCTTCCTTTTCGCGCTCCTCTTCGGAGTAGTCGCTCAGCACGATACCCGCCTCCGAAAGGATGGTCTCGAAGGTGAAGATCGGCACGCCGAAGCGCAGCCCGATGGCGATGGCGTCCGAGGGGCGGGCGTCGATCTCTTTGTTCTTCACGCCGTCGGTACAGACGATCTTGGCGTAGAAGACCCCCTCTTTCAGGTCGGAGATCACGATCTCTTCAACCGCAAAGTCGAACGACTTGGCGAAGGCCCCGAACAGGTCGTGCGTCATGGGGCGGTTGGGCGTAATCTTCTCGATCTCGATGGCGATGGCCTGGGCCTCGAACATCCCGATGATGATGGGCAGGCGGCGGTCGCCGTCGTCTTCGCCCAACACCAGGGCAAACGAACCTGATTGCGACTGACTCGACGACAGGCCCAGTATCTCCAGCTTAATCTTATCCACAGGTGGGGGGTTATGCAGTGCGTGCCCGGGAGCAACAAGGACGCGAAATTAAGAAGTAATCGCTAATGCGGTGGCGGCGCACGGGCGGCGTCTTTGCCTCTTTTCAAGGGTAAAGGCACGTTATAAACCGCCACCTCGCCCGGCTCCAAAGCCGGCGGCGGCGGCGGTGCGGACGGCGGCGACCAAGCCTGCGGCGTGCGCTACCTTTGCCGCCCTATGGCGTACGCGTCGCTGGCCGAACTCTTCGACTCCTTTAAGGACCTGCGGGTGCTCATCGTGGGCGACGTGATGGTGGACGCCTACCTCTGGGGGCGCGTCGACCGCATCTCGCCCGAGGCTCCCGTGCCCGTCATCAGCGCCCGGCGGCGCGAGCAGCGGCTGGGCGGAGCGGCCAACGTGGCCC
>JBARYS010000005.1:0-3104 GCA_049648155.1 Catalinimonas sp.
CCCGCCGGTTGCAGGCGCACGCCACCTACCCCGCCCGGTTCGAAGCTGCCTTCGGCCACGACACGGTGACCGCCGCCGCCGTGGGCCGCGCGCTGGCGCAGTACGTCCGCACCTTGGTGTCGGACCAAAGCCGGTGGGACGCGTGGCGGCGGGGCGAAGCCACGCTGACGAAGGGTGAACTGCGCGGCTGGAAGCTGTTCGAGGCCAACTGTGCTTCCTGCCACCCGCCGGGCCTCTTCACCGACAACGTTTACCACAACTTGGGGCTGGACGACGGCCCCACCGACCGCGAAGGGATGCACCTAGGGCGCTACCGCATCACGTTCAACCCGGCCGACCGGGGCGCGTTCAAGACGCCGACGTTGCGCAACGTGGCGCTGACGGCTCCCTACGGCCACGACGGCCGCTTTACGACGCTCGATGCCATGCTCGACCACCACCGCGCTCACCTGCCCGCCGCCGCGACATTGACGAACGCCGACCTCGACGCGCTAAAAGAGTTTCTCCGGACGCTGACGGATACCACGTTCGGGGTGTAGGGGCGTTGCCCGCAAGCAGCGCATAAGCAGTGTTCGAGTCTTTTTTAGCGCTTGCCCAGGCGGCGGCGGCTTCCCGCACCTCGGCCACCGCCTCGCCGTGTGCGGCCACCACGCGGTCGACCAGCTCGTCGGTCAGGGCCGTGGAAAGGAACGGTGATTTATCTGCGTATCATCCGGACGACAGGTACCGTACGCCGGACAGCTTTTCGCTGATGCCCCACAGGCGGTTGGCGATGTCCCCGCGTTTCGTCGCCTCGTCGGAGTCCACTTTCGTCGGCCGGCCGCGCATCTCTTGGAAGCCGTCCGGCCCGATGTACTCGCCTCCTTCGATGGTGTCAGACAGAGCGGCGTAGAGCACCGGGCGAGCGCCCTTCTCGGCGGGCTGTAGAAATAAGCCTCCCAGTGGACGGATCAACTTAGGGAAGTACCGGTCCAGGTTGGTCTTGGAGAGCCCCGGGTGTGCCGCTACCGACCTGACGTCGGCAGCGTGCGCCTTCAGCCGTCGGTCAAGTTCGTAAGCGAACACCAGACACGCCCGCTTGCTCTGTCCGTAGGCTTTCCTCTTGTCGTAGCCCCGTTCGAAGTGGATGTCGTCGAAGCGCAAGTCACTCCACTTGTAAGAGAGGCTACTCAGCGACACCACGCGCGCCCCAAGTGCGGCACGCAGCAGAGGCAGCAGCCGGCCGGTCAGGGCAAAATGCCCCAGGTAGTTGGTAGCAAACTGGTTTTCGTAACCGTCGGCCGTCTCCTTGTAAGGCGACATCATGATGCCCGCATTGTTGACCAACAGGTCCAGCTTAGCATACCGGGCACTAAACTTCTCGGCGAACTGCTGAACGCTCGCCAAACTGCTAAGGTCAACTTGCTGCGTGCCGACGTGCGCTTCCGGCACCTCTTTCAGGATTGCCCCCCTTGCCGACTCCGCTTTCTCGGCATCGCGACAAGCCATGACGACCTTCAGCCCCTGCCTCGCCAGCGTCCGGCTGACTTCGTAACCGATCCCGCTGTTGGCGCCCGTCACTATGGCCAGCCGCCGCTCAGCGGGGGGCACGGTATTTTGCTTCTGGTCTATGGATGAAATGAGCATCAGAATACCTTGTACAGCTTGATGGTCTGCGCCTGATAGCCGGGCGAGAAGTCGATCACACAGTCCTTGAAGTCAGGCGACCCGAAGGGACGGTGGTTATTACCAAAGCCGATGGGCTCCTTCGGGATGTCCAGCCAGTTGCTGTCTATCTCACCGTCGCCGTCCAGGTCTTGATAAATGGCAACGCCGTACCGGCCGTAGGGCAGCGGCAGGGAAACCTTGAGCCGGTCGGTCCCGGCGGGCATCCGCTTCACCGTGAGGGGCGTCTTCATCCAGCTATCCTGGTTTTCGTAAATCTCGACCACCACCTCGCCCTCGTTTACGCGCACTTTGGTGATGTCGATGACGAACGCATCGTCCTGAGCATGGGCGCACGTGCTCCCCAGAAACACGCTTAAGAGCGTGATAAAAATGTACCGTATCATTTCTACGTTTTAGGTTGTAAGGCAGACGATCGCAGCCGCGACTTACAATACATAACGTGCTCCTTTAGGAGGTGTTTGTGCAAAATAAGGCACTTATGCGGCCATTGTCAGGACAAACCGTGCATGATTTGCGATGCGTAGGCGCGTGGCGTCAGGCCCGTAACGCTTTTGAACAACCGGCTGAAGTAAGAGGCGTCCTGAAAATTCATGCGGGCCGCCACCTGTGCCACGGTCAGGTCGCCCGACTGTAGTAGTAATTTACTTTGAGAGACGACCATGTCTTGGATGTGGCGCTTGACGGCCTTACCAGTGATGCTGCTCACGCACCGGTTCAGGTAATTTTCAGAGACGTTGAGTAGCTCGGCGTAAAAGCGCACGTCGCGGTGCGAATAACACTCGCGGTACAGGGCCTCCTTGAAGTTTAGTGTGATCTGATAAGAGCGGTCTTTTGCCTCACGACCGCCGCCCCAACACGTGGAGAGGGTGGTGAACAGCGCTTTGCAGAGAGCTTCCCGGATCTCGGGGCCGTTACTGATTTCGGTCGGCACCTCCACCAGCATCCGCCCGCACCGGCACAACCACCGCATCATTGAAGACGATACCGACAGGTGCGGCGAAAAAGTCATACGGCTGAGCACCGACGGCTGTGCGACGAGCCGGGGCATTACGTCCTTGCCTACGTAGATAAAGTACCCACCAGAGTTCGGGGCGATCTTTTGGATCGCGTTCAAGTGCCCCTCGCGGATAAAGAGTACGTCGCCCGGGTGCAGGTGAACCGTGTCACCGTCCACCTGCTGCACCCCACCACCCGCTTCAAACATGAGCAAAAAATGATACTGAGCACGAAACAGAGGGGTCGGTGTTTGGATGAACTTCGGAGCCAAAGCGAGCTCCAGCACCTGGATGGGAGCATCCGTAACGGAAAACGGGGCCGGAGTTGCCCCCGAGTACCTTGATACGAACTCCCGGAAGTCAACAACGTCGTGCGGCATGGGCCAAAGGTCGCCTACAATCACCCAGGCCTAAACCACCTTCAATAGACTTGTTCGGGCT
>JBARYS010000006.1:0-4968 GCA_049648155.1 Catalinimonas sp.
GCCCGCACCACACACCCCACCACCGCCCGGCCCACCCAACACGACCGGCAGCAGGGCGACGGCTTAATTCGCCTGAACCGGTTCATTGCCAACGCGGGAATCTGCTCGCGCCGCGAGGCCGACAAGCTGATCGAGCAAGGGAAGATTCAGGTGAACGGTCAGGTGGTTACGGTGCTCGGCACGAAGGTGAAGCACGACGACGTGGTGAAGTACCAGGGCAAGCAGCTACGTGGCGAGAAGCTCGTCTACATCTTGCTGAACAAGCCGAAGGACTTCATCACGACCACCGACGACCCGGAGGAGCGTAAGACGGTGATGCAACTGGTGCAGAACGCCGCCGAGGAGCGCATCTATCCCGTCGGGCGGTTGGACCGCAACACCACGGGCTTGCTGCTCTTCACGAACGACGGTGACCTGAGCAAGCGCCTGATGCACCCCTCGCACCAGGTGAAGAAGATCTACCAGGTAGACCTGGACAAGCCCATCAGCCAGGCCGACTTCAAGAAGCTAGAGGAGGGCGTGACGCTTGAAGACGGTCCGGTGCCGGTCGACGATGTACAGATTCTCTCCCTCGACCGGACGGTCCTCGGCATCGAGATCCACGTGGGGCGCAACCGCGTGGTGCGCCGCTTGTTCGAACACCTCGGCTACGACGTGGCGCGGCTGGACCGCGTGCTCTACGCCGGCCTGACGAAGAAAAACCTGGGCCGCAGCAAGTGGCGTGCGCTTACTGAAAAGGAGATCAACGAGCTGAAGCGAATTAAGTAGAGCGTAATCACCTCAAAGATCAGACAGGTGTATCTCAGATTTGAGATGCACCTGTCTAACTAGTTTGTTGAAATCAATCGCTCTTCTTTCTACTGATGATCAGCTTACCGAAGGTCGAATCAGACTTCCCTTCGATATTAATGTCATACGCCCCTGCATTCAGGGTGTCCAGAATGTTAAGGGCGTCGTTGGGGCTAAATTGTTGCCCCCCAAAAAGCACCATATTTATGCCAAGCATGATGCGATCGCGCTGAATACTTTTTATAACTGCCCTCTCCTCAGATGGAGAAAGTTGCTGAGCAGGCAAGAGGAAGCCCACCGAATCTGGAGGTGCTACTGCGGTATCACTAAAGGCTTCCGGAGCTTTGAAACTCAAAATGCCAAAGAGAAGAAGTATAAACAAAAGGTAAAGTCTCGACATTGTCTCAATAGATCATGCTACGTTCCCGTAGCCACAGATATTCATCAAAGATTGAGTAGCCTCGTCGGCGGCTACGAAAGTACTATCACCCTCGTCGTCTGTGATGATGGTACCGTAAATGAAACAGTCACCGCCGTCGTACCAAAATCCTGGTAACATCGTAAACGTCATCCTGCCTTGACTATCACCGTAAACGTCCGCTTTCCGTACAATTACGTGCCCTAGCGCACCTGCTTCATTGTAACGAACCTCTTTTACCGTCAAGGATTCCGACCTACTTGATAGAGGCGAACTAAAGTTGTAGGTGATTTCGTACTCGAGTGCCTGGCTATTCCCATCCACAGGCTCAAATGAAAACATGATGGAACGTTCGACTGGAACAACATCAGCTTCCTGACTACATGCGAATGGCAAGAGCATCAGCACCAAACCAAATGCAAATTGGACTTTAGACTTTAGACTTTCATGACTTTAGGTAGGTTAAGTATCTGCGTGTAGCATTACAAAATGTAAGGTATTGCATTTTGCATACACTCGCAAGAGCAGCTCATTATTTTTAATAGCTTCACGCGGACAGAACAAGACAGTTTTTTTCTTGCTTTTCTCCGTATATTCTTAAGAGCCCTTCCGTACCGGCGTAGTAGGTGGCCACCAGCAGCGTAAGGTCGAGCGAGCGCAGCGTGACCTCTTCGGTAAACCAGCGCATCTCCCACGGGGTGTCGGCCTGCGGGCGGTAGTGCACTTCGATAAGCCGCTCATGTTGCTCGACCAGCACGTACTCGCGTAGGCTTGGTATCTGATCTGTAAGAGCGAAACTTCGCGCCCCGCTCGTAGGCAGCCGTGCTCGGCGAGAGCACCTCAACGATCAGCGTGGGGTTTAGCAGCGCCCGGGCGTCGTTTTCGGACCGCTCGGCTGGGCCACACACCACCGACACGTCGGGGTAGAGCGACTTATCGAGCGCGGCGACGTGGTAACTTGAGGTCGCTATTGAACACGCGGCAACCACGCTTCGCCAGCGCCGTGTTCAGCAGGAATATGATGTTACCGCTGATCAGACTGTGCACCGGGTCGCCGCCCGCCATGGCGAAGATTTCGCCGCCGTGGTACTCGTAGCGACGCCGGTCTTTTCTCAATCTGATTGTAGGCACGCAGCGTGAGGCCGGTCCTGACGGCGGTAGCTTCCATCGGTGGGGGCGTTGGTGTTTCCTCAAGTTACGCCTCCGTCGGCTACCCGTTGAAGAACTCCTTCATGCGTTCGAAGAAGCCCTTGTCGGCGGCATCGGGATTCGGGTTGAAGTTGGGCGACTCGCGGAAGCGCTCTAGGATTTCGACCTCCTCGCGGGTGAGCTGCTGGGGCGTCCAGACGTTGACGTGGATCAGTTGGTCACCTCGGCTGTAACCGTTCAAATCACGGATGCCCTTGCCCTTCAGACGGAGGATTTTGCCGCTCTGCGTGCCGGGGTCGATCTTGATGCGCACCTTACCGCCGATGGTCGGCACCTCGATGCTCGTGCCTAGGGCAGCGTCGGCGAAGCTCACGTGCAGGTCGTAGACCACGTGGTTGCCGTCACGCTTCAGCACGGTGTCCTCCTGCTCCTCAATGAGGATGATCAGGTCACCGGATGCGCCGCCGCCGGGGGGCATGTTGCCCTTGCCCGACATGGAGAGCTGCATACCGTCGCTGACGCCCGCCGGAATTTTGAGCGTGACGACCTCCTCGCGCTGCTCCAAGCCGGTGTTGTCCACGCCGAGCGGCTTCTGATCGATCACCTGCCCGCTGCCGTGGCAGGTGGGGCACGTCGAGGCCGACACCATCTGGCCGAGGGGCGTGTTCACCGCGCGGCGCACTTGGCCGGCACCCTGGCAGGTCGTGCAGGTTTTGAACGTGACGCCCTCGGCGGTCATGAGGCGGTTGACCTTTACCTTTTTTTCAGTGCCGTTGGCGACCTCGTCGAGCGTCAGCTTCAGTTTGATGCGAAGATTGGAGCCGCGCCGTGCGCGCCGCCCCCCACCGCCGCCGCTGAAGAAGCTCTCGAACGGGCTGCCGCCGCCCCCGCTGCCACCGAAGATGTCGCTGAACTGGCTGAAGATATCGTCCATCGACATGCCACCGGGACCGCCCGCCGCGCCGCCCACACCTTGGTGACCGAACCGGTCGTAGCGTTGGCGCTTCTCAGGGTTGCTGAGCACCTCGTAGGCCTCGGCGGCCTCCTTAAAGCGGTCCTCGGCTGAGGGGTCGTCCGGGTTTTTGTCGGGGTGGTACTTGATGGCCAGCTTGCGGTACGCCTTTTTGATCGCCTCGGGGGCGGCGTCGCGGGCCACGCCCAGCACCTCGTAATAGTCTCGCTTGGTCATGCTCCGGTTACCACTTTGGCGAATCGTATGGGCTTCTCTTGCAGGAAGTAGCCCTGTTCAATCACGTCGACCACCTTGCCCTTCAGGTCGTCGGAGGGGGCCGGAATCTGCGTCACGGCTTCGTGCAGCTCGGCATCGAACGCATCGCCCGCCCGCACGTCCATTGAGCGGAGGCCCTTCTGTTCGAGCGTGCGGAACAGCTTCTGAAACACCAGTTGAACGCCTTCGCGCACGGCTTCGAGGTCCTGCGCGCCGTCGAACGAGCGCTCGGCGCGGCGGCCATCGTCGACCACCGGCAACAGGGCCTGCATCAGCTCCTTAGTAGCCGTGCTGACCAGCTCCAGGCGCTCGCGCGAGGTGCGGCGGCGGTAGTTCTCAAACTCCGAATAGATGCGGATGTACTTCTCTTTCGCCTCGCCGAGCTCCTGCTGCACGCGGGTGGCTTCGTCCTCGACGACGGGGCTTTCGTCGGCCTCGGGGGCGGCCTGTGTGTCGGTCTCCGCTGTGGGTTCGGTAGTGAGTTCTTCTTGCGGTTCTTTTTCTTCTGCCATCTTCTATAAAATCCTAAGTAGAGGTCTTTTCAACGTACCGCCGTGCGGCCGCCGGGGCAGCGCGCGGCTACGCGCGCCACGGTGCAAGGATGTTGCCACCGCCGCCGGGCTGTCATAATGACACTTAGGGAAACGCTGCTTCGGGAGGTACTTGCCCAGCCTGCGCTTGCTGCAGCGTGTGCCAGAGCAGATCTTTCAACGCGTCGAGACCTTGCTCGGCCACCGACGAGATGAACACCGTCGGCACGTCGGGCGGCAGTTCGTCGGACATTTCGGCGCTTAGCTCGTCGTCGAGCAGGTCTGCCTTCGAGACCGCCAGTACGCGCGACTTGTCCAGCAGTTCGGGATTGTACTCCTTGAGCTCACCCAGCAGCACGGCGTACTCGCGGCGCAGGTCGGGGCTGTCGGCCGGGATCAGGAAGAGCAAGATGGCGTTGCGCTCGATGTGCCGCAGGAAGCGCAGCCCCAGCCCGCGCCCCTCGGCGGCCCCCTCAATGATGCCGGGGATATCGGCCACCACGAACGAGCGGTCGTCGCGGTATGCCACCAAGCCTAGGTTGGGCGTCAGCGTGGTGAAGGCGTAGTCGGCCACCTTTGGCCGGGCGGCCGACAGCACCGAGAGCAGCGTCGACTTGCCCGCGTTCGGCAGGCCCACCAGGCCCACGTCGGCCAGCAGCTTCAGTTCGAGGACCACCCATCGCTCCTGCCCCGGCTCGCCGGGCTGGGCGTGCTGCGGGGCCTGGTTAGTGGTGGTCTTGAAGTGGTCGTTGCCCATGCCGCCGCGCCCGCCGGGCACCAGCACGCGCGTCTCGCCGTCGTGGGTGATTTCGAGCAGTTGTTCGCCGGTCTCGGCGTCGCGGGCCACGGTGCCC
>JBARYS010000007.1:0-2476 GCA_049648155.1 Catalinimonas sp.
AAACCTCTCTTTTGGGCGGGGCTGAAGTTCTTCAACGTCTACGGACCCAACGAGTACCACAAGGGGCGCATGGCGTCGGTGATTCTGCACGCCTTCCGGCAGATCGAGCAGACCGGCGGGATGCGGCTGTTCCGCTCGCACCGCCCCGACGTGGCCGACGGCGAGCAGCGGCGCGACTTTGTTTACGTCAAGGACGTGGTGGAGGTCTGTTACTTTCTGATGCACCACCGCCGTAACTCGGGCCTCTACAACCTCGGCACGGGCCGGGCACGCACCTTTCTGGACCTGACGCGCGCCACCTTCCACGCCCTCGGCGTGCCGGAGAAGATCTCGTTCGTCGACACGCCCGCCGACATCCGCGGCAAATATCAATACTTCACCGAAGCACGCATGGAGAAGCTGAGGAGCATCGGCTACGACCGCGAATTCTACTCGCTCGAAGCGGGCGTTAAAGACTACGTCCGGGGGTACCTGCGGCCAGGGGCGTACCTTTAGCCATGCCGAAGGTCAAAATCGTGCTGGGGGTCGTCATGATTGCCGCCGCCGCCGCCGAGCTACTCCGCGTGGTGCGCCTCTATCAGGTGCAGGACTACCAGAACTGGCCCTTCGGCGTCGAGATCGGCGTGGCCGTGATCGGCGGACTGGGCGCGTGGCTCATCCGCCGGGGGCTGCGCGAGCGCGCCGATCGAAAGTAGTGTTAACCTACCGGGCCCGCAGCACGCCCGCCACGCCGCCGTACGGCTTCAGTTCAACGGTGACGGGCCGAGCGTTCGTTACCTCCACCTCGCGCGAGGTGACCGCCCGGTCGGCACCGTCTTCCAGCAACGTGAGCGTGTAGTCACCTTCCGGCAGGAAGTCCATGTTCAGCTCGTACGAGGCTGCCTCCTCGCCACTCTGGATGCCGCCGAAGTACCACACGTCGCCGCTGCGGCGGGCCAGAAAAACCCGGTCGCCGGGGTATCCGTCCACCAAATGGGTTTCGTCCCACGCGGTAGGTACTTGCTTCAGGTACTCGACGGCCACCGGCGGCAGGGCGCGGTAAGCTTTGGGTTGGTCGGCCAGGTGCAGTAGTCCCGACTCGAACACCACCGCCAGGGCCAACTCGTGCGCCGAGGTGGTCACGTGCGGATTTTTAGAGTCGGAGAGCGTCACGGGCGTGTAGTCCATCGGACCGACCACGTTGCGCGTGAAGGGCAGGATGGTGTTGTGCACGGGCGCGCGCCCGGGAAACTCCCCATTGAACTTGTAGGCTTCGGCCCCCAAGACGGCTTCCATCGTCAGCAGGTGCGGGTAGGTGCGCGACCAGCCGCGCGGCAGCGTGCAGCCGTGAAAGTTGATGACCATCCGGTACTTAGCGGCGTCATTCAGGATGTCGACGTACTGCTGGATAATATGCTGTTTGTCACTCTGGAAGAAGTCGATCTTCAGTCCCGCTACCCCCAAGTCACGCAGCATGGCGAAGGCCTCACGGCGAGCCTCGGCGGTGTGCATCTGGTCGCGGGGCTGCTCGGGGACCTTGTTGTTAGGGCCGCCGCTGTTGTACCAGACCAGCAGCTTGACGCCCTTCTCCTCGGCGTATTCGGCCAATTGCTTCAGGTCACCACCCTCCATGATGTTCCAATTGGCGTCGACCAGCGAGTAGCGCCAGCCCATCTCGGCGGCAAAGTCCACGTACTCGACCAGTTGATCGTAGTCCTTCGGACTGTCGCTGTAGTACCACCAGCTCCACGACGCCGTGCCGGGCTCAATCCAGTCGCCGTCGGCCTCTGCCGGCGCGGCCAGGTGGTACACCAGGTTCGAGGTCGTTACTTCTGCCAGATCGTCGCTGAGGTGCAGCACCCGCCAAGGCGACGACCAAGGCAGCGTGATTTGCGGCAGCACGCGGAGCGAGTCGAACGCCTCGTTCGGCTCCGGCATCCGTACCTGGTAACGACCGTCAGCCGGATCGTCGTTGAGATGCACGGCGCAGTAGGTGCCGTCCAAGTTCGATTCGGTCAGCAGCATCCAGACGTCGCGCGTGTGGAAGAGCGCCGGAAACGCCCAGCCGTTCTTCCCCGCCGGGGCGGCCTCGCCGATGGCGACCTCGTTTTGGTAGGAAGTCTCGTAGCCCGGCGCGTACATCCACACCGAGTCGTAAGCGTGCATCCAAGCCTTGCCTTCGGTGGGCACGTCGAACGTGGTCAACTCCTCCCGCACGCTGTGCGTCCCCTCGCCGTCCAGCTCGTAGCGGAAGCCTAGGCCGTCGTCGAACGCCCGGAAGCGCACCACCAGGGCGGGGCCACCGTCGCGCCCGAAGGTGTAGGCCTGCTCGCGGTAGTCGGCGCTGTTCTCAAGCTGCTTGCCCGACGCCAGGGTGTACGACTCGGTGCCGGTCGAGACCCCCGACAACTCCAGCGCGGTGAAGCCCTCCGTGAGGGCGGTGCTGTCGTAGGCAAGGCCCAGCGCCGACGGCTCCACGACGGTTATGTAGCCCGTG
>JBARYS010000008.1:0-3015 GCA_049648155.1 Catalinimonas sp.
GAACGCACCTTGGAGGGCCTCGCCGGCGGCGAAGGCTTTTACCAGCAGAAAGCACAGGCCCTGCTCGACGACATGTAGCGCTGCAACGGAAGCTGACTACCGGCCCGCTGCCCCCGACGCAGCGGGCTTTTTTGAGTCTTACTAAAAATCACCACGACCTCCGGCACGCGTTTGTCCGCCTGCCGACACTCGCCCCTCCGGCGGCGCGGGGCATTTGTGGATATTACCGCCTCGCCGTAACATTGCGGAAAGAAGTCCATTCTCACTTCCAACGGGGTGCGAATGATTTATACAGAAGGGGGGAGAGACCAAGCTCCGAGAACCCCTAGCAACCTCCGCCACGGTGGAACGGTGCTAATACTTGGCCTAAAGCCTTTTAGGAACTATAAATCGATCCTGATGCGCCTCTTTTCGACCCTTCCGGCTCTTTTTCTATCGTCCGCCCCCACCGGCGCGGCGTGTTGTTGTTGTCGCTAGCCACCCGGCGCACCTCGGGCCGCGAAAGCTGGGCCGCAGAGGTGTGCCCTTCGGTTTGCGCCCGGTCCGACCGCGCCGGCGGCCGCGCCCTCTTCCCTTCGTCTCGTTTCTCAATTTATACGCACCATTCCCAATCATCATGTCAAACGCCCAACGCTTCGAAACGCTCCAACTGCACGCCGGTCAAGAGCCCGACCCCACCACCGGATCGCGCGCGGTGCCGATCTACCAGACTACCTCTTTCAACTTTAAAAGCTCAAAGCACGGCGCGTCGCTGTTCGCCCTGCAGGAGTTCGGCAACATCTACACGCGCATCATGAACCCGACGACCGACGTGTTCGAGAAGCGCGTCGCAGCGCTCGAAGGCGGCGTGGCGGCGCTGGCCACGGCTTCGGGGCAGTCGGCGCAGCTCATCGCGCTGACCAACATCCTGGAGGCGGGCCAGAACTTCGTGACGACCACCTACCTCTACGGCGGCTCCTACAACCAATTTAAAGTTGCCTTCAAGCGGCTGGGCATCGAGGCCCGCTTTGCCGACGGCGACAGCGTGGAGAGCTTTGAGCGGCTGATCGACGAGAACACCAAGGCCATCTACCTGGAGACCCTCGGTAACCCCGGCTTCAACGTGCCCGACTGGGAGGCGTTTGCTAAGCTGGCCCAGCGGCACGATCTGCCGCTGGTGGTCGACAACACCTTCGGCGCGGGCGGTTACCTGTTCCGCCCCCTTGAGCACGGCGCGCACATTGTGACGGCCTCGGCCACCAAGTGGATCGGCGGCCACGGCAACTCCATCGGTGGGGTGATCGTCGACGGCGGCAACTACAACTGGGGCAACGGCAAGTACCCGCAGTTCACCGAGCCGTCGGAGGGCTACCACGGCATGAAGTTTTGGGACGTGTTCGGGGCCGACGGGCCGTTCGGCAACATCGCCTTCATCATCCGCGCGCGGGTGGAGGGGCTGCGCGACTTGGGGGCGGCCATCAGTCCGTTCAACTCCTTCCTGCTCATTCAGGGGCTCGAGACGCTCTCGCTCCGCGTGCAGCGCACCGTTGAAAACGCCCTGGCGCTGGCCGAGTGGCTGGAGGCGCACGACGAGGTGGAAGAGGTCAACTACCCCGGCCTGGCGAGCAGCAAGTACCACGACCTGGCCACGAAGTACATGAAGCGAGGCTTCGGCGGGGTGCTCTCGTTTAAGATACGCGGCGGCCGCGAGGTGGCCGAGCGCTTCACCAACAGCCTAAAACTGGTGAGCCACCTGGCCAACGTGGGCGACGCCAAGACGCTCATCATCCACCCCGCTTCGACCACTCACCAGCAGCTCTCCGAGCACGAGCAGGCCGCCTCGGGCGTGCACCCGAACGCGCTGCGCGTCTCGGTCGGCATTGAGCACATCGACGACATCAAGCAGGACTTCGAGCAGGCCTTCGCGGCGGTACGCGAGCCCGCCCCCGAGCCGGTTGCCTAACTTTCCGCTTTGACACCTGGACCGTCTGCCGTCCGTCCGGAGCCGGCAGACGGTGTTTTTATGGAGCTACACCACTACGACCACGCCGCTGAACTTCCCCTGGAGACTGGGGGCGTGCTGCCGGGCTTCCGGCTGGCCTACACCACGGCGGGGACGCTGAACGCCGCCCGCAGCAACGTGATCTGGATTTGCCACGCGCTGACGGCCAACGCCGAGGCGGGGGCCTGGTGGCCGGGCATGATCGGGCCGGGCAAGGTGTTCGACACCGACACGCACTTTGTGGTTTGCGCCAACGTGCTCGGCTCGTGCTACGGCTCCACCGGGCCGCTCTCGGTCGACCCGCGCACGGGCGCTCCTTACTTCCACACCTTCCCGACGCTGACCATCCGCGACCTGGTGGGGGCGCTGGTGAAGCTGCGCGAGCACCTGCAGATCGAGCGCATCGAGCTGCTCACGGGGGCCTCGCTCGGCGGCCAGCAGGCGGTGGAGTGGGCCGTGGCGGAGCCGGAGCGGGTCAAGTTTATGGTGTTGATGGCCACCAACGCGCTGCACTCACCCTGGGGCGTGGCCTTCAACGAGACGCAGCGCATGTCGATCGAACTCGACCCCACCTGGCGGGAGTCGCAGCCGGCGGCGGGCCTGGCGGGAATGCGTGCGGCGCGGGCGGCGGCGCTCCTCTCCTACCGCAACTACACGGCCTACCAGAAGAGCCAAGCGGAGGAAGACGTGGAGCGGTGGGAGGCCTTCAAGGCGGCGTCGTACCAGCGCTACCAGGGCGAGAAGCTCGCGCGTCGCTTCGATGCGTTCAGCTACCATCTGCTGTCGCGCACGATGGACAGCCACCACGTGGGGCGCGGACGCGGCAGCGCGGTGGCGGCGCTGGGGCGTGTGCGGGCCAACACGCTGACGGTGGGTATCAGCAGCGACATACTCTTTCCTACTTCCGAGCAGTTGTTCCTCTTCGAACACATCCCGACGGGCACCTACGTGGAGATCGACTCCGACTACGGCCACGACGGCTTCCTGATTGAGGTGCCGCAGTTGACGCGCTGCGTGAACCACTGGCGGCGCAT
>JBARYS010000009.1:0-4806 GCA_049648155.1 Catalinimonas sp.
CTGTTCGGCAGTGCTTTGGGGCATTCAGGGGGGAGGATAAGGGGGATTAGGCCCCGGTAAGGTACGCAAGGGTGGATGAGACGCGGCCGGCACTCACTTTCAGCATCAGGGGCTAATCGTCGCCGAGCAGGATTCCAAAGAACGGTCCGGGAGGAAGCACCACGAAGAGGATGTGGGGCAGAAGGCGCTTGTTGTACGCCCCCCCCACTCTATTAGTTCAGCACGCGCCCACATACGGCTATTTTTACGGGATGCGCATCCTGCAACGCACCTTCAACCTGCCGCCCCACCCGCGCGGCTTCCACCTCGTCACCCGGCACGTGACGGCGCAACTGCCCGAGCTGCGCGACTTCCGCGTGGGGCTGGCGCACGTGTTCATCCAGCACACCTCGGCGTCGCTGGCGCTCAACGAAAACGCCGACCCGACCGTGCGCGGCGACTTCGAGCGCCATTTCAACCGGATGGTGCCCGAGAATGCCCCCCACTACCAGCACACCTACGAAGGACCCGACGACATGCCCGCGCACCTGAAGGCCGCCCTGCTCGGCAGCAGCCTCACCCTGCCTGTGCGCGACGGACGGCTGCACCTGGGCACCTGGCAGGGCATCTACCTCTGTGAGCACCGTGACCAGGGCGGCGCGCGCACGCTGGTGGTAACGCTGCAAGGCGAGTAGCCACGCCCCCGCGCGGTCATTGTGTGTCTGTTTAGTAGAGCATCAGGAAGGTCACGATCACCACCAGTAGCAGTGAAGAAAAGGTGAGCTGCGCCCCGAATTCCAGCTCATCGACACGCACCTTCAGCGCCAACCCCGACACGAGCGCCATCAGGATGGGGAAGATCAGTTGGAAGCCGTAAATGTTGTACAAGACCGGCACAAAGGCCCCGTCGGCGTAGCCGGGGCGCACGCCCATGAAGACGCCCAGCATCTGGGTGCGCTCCACGATCACGGTCGGGTGCCGCCCGAAGTCCCACATCTTGCTCATGTCTACGCGCAACGCCTCGCCCGACTCCAGCATCAGCAGGTGCGCGTCCCGAAAGCCCTTTTCCTGATAGTACGCGTACAGCGTCGCCTGGGCGTCGACCAAGCCATCGATCTCCCGGCGGGGCAGCACCCAATCCAACATCAGCACGGCGAAGAAGAGTAGCACCGCCCCGTTGAACCAGAGGCTCCAGCGGGCCACGGCCCGGTAGTGCCACTCGTTCGGATCTTCGCGCTCCACCCGCACCCAGGTGGGCGGCGGCGGCGAGGCGGCACGCGGCACGGCCACGTGGTCGAGGCGCTGGTCGTACAGGTAGCGGTGCGTGGGGTCGCTCAGCGTGCGGTAAGCCTCTTGTAGCGCCTGAAATTCGTACGTGGCGTCGGGCGCGCGGTTGACGTCGGGGTGCAGCCGGGCCGCCTGGCGACGATAAGCCCGCTTGACGTCCTGAGCGGTGGCGTCGCGGGCAACCTGAAGGCGTTCGTAGTGATTCATGCGTCGATACCGGGACGAAAGTAAGGAAGCGCTCCCGCCCCCGCGAGGCGCGTACGCAAGGCGGCAAGTTTTCGGCCTTCTGAACAACCGTACTGCGAAGTGGAGGTTCGTCCGACGACGGCAACGCTCGAACCGACACGGGCTTTGCGGAAACAATACGCCGCTTTCGGGGGGCGTTCTTCCGGTGCGCTACTTACATTGCACTACTTCCCACCTCCTCTCTCTTTACTTCTACGATGCACAAAATCAGCTACGCCCTCCTCGTTCTGCTGCTGACGGCCAGTTGTTCGTCGCTCATCAAGAAGGGCGACCGCCACTTCCAGCGCGGCGAGTACGAGTATGCCGTTCAGGATTACGAAGCCGCCGTCGAAAAGGGGCAGGAAGCACCCTACGCCAACCTACGCATCGCCGAGTCGTATCGCCTCTCCAACCGCCTGCACCAATCGGCACCCTACTACCGCAGCGCCATCGAGGGTGGCGCGCGGCCCGACAGCGCGCTGTTCTACTACGCCATGGCCCTGAAGGACGAGGGGCAGTACGACGCCGCCCGCGCGCAGTTTGAGTCGTACTTGAAGCAAGGCTCGGACCGCACCCGCGTGGCCCGCGCCCGCCGGGAGATCAAGAACATGGACGAGCTGGCCGACATCATGCAGCGCGACGCCGACCGCTACGAGGTGCGCAACTTCGAGTCGCTCAACACCGAGGCCGCCGACTTCGCCCCCATCTTCCTCGACGACGCGGAGGAGATGATCTTCAGCTCCGGGCGCGGCGAGGGTAAGATCTACGCCGCCACCGGCGGGGGCTTCCTCGATCTCTACGCCTACAAGTTCGACGGCAGCGAGCCGCTGAGCGGGGCGGTGCAATCGTACGACCGGCTGAATGCCCCCGACGTGCACGACGCGGTGGCGACAATCTCGAAAGACGGCACGATGATGGTCTTTGCCCGCGGCAACGACGGCCGTAAGAAGGGGCGTAAGGACGTGGACTTGTTCATCAGCTACCTCCGCAACGGAGCCTGGTCGGAGCCGGAGCTGCTGCCCTTCAACGATGCCGACGCGTGGGACTCGACGCCTGCCTTCTCGGGCGACGGCCGCTCGCTCTACTTCGCCTCAAACCGCGCACGCGGCAATGGTGGCACCGACATCTGGCGCGTGACGATGGGCGCGAACGGCCTTTGGTCGCGGCCGCAGAACATGGGCGGCACCATCAACACGCCGGGCAACGAGATGTTCCCTTACGTGTCGGACGACGGCAAGCTTTACTACTCGTCGGACGGGATGGCCGGCTTCGGTGGTCTCGACATCTTCGTGGGGGCCCGCCGGCGCGGCCAGGGCATCATGGTCGAGAACGTGGGCGCGCCGATCATTTCCCGCTACGACGACTTCGGCATCGCCTTCCGCACGCCGACCGAGGGCTTTTTCTCCTCCAACCGTGAGGGTGGCAAGGGCGACGACGACATCTACTACTTCAAGGACGTCAAGGGCGACATCAAGAGCATCAACTACGTGCTGGTGGGCACTACCGTCACGCCCGACTCGGCCGGTGAGAACACGATCCTGGCGGGCGTAGAGGTGCAGCTACTCGACCGCGACGGGCAGGCCGTCGGCACGGCCACGACCGGCCCCGACGGGCAGTTCACCTTCCCGCTCGAAGGGTCGGCCAACTATCAGCTGCTCGGCGAGAAGCAGCAGTACTTCACGCGCCGCCAGCCTTTCACGACCTTCGGCAGGGCCATTCCGCAAGAGGAGCTGCAAGACGACACCACGATCACGCTGGCCACCACGCTGCTGCTCGAAGAGATCGTGCCCGATAGGGCCATCGTGCTCGACAACATCTACTACGACCTCAACAAGGCCGACATCCGCCCCGATGCGGCCCGCGAGCTCGACAAGCTGGTGCAGACGCTCAAGGACAACCCCGACATCCGCATCGAGCTGAGTTCACATACCGACGTTCGCGCGCCCGACAACTACAACCAACGCCTCTCGCAGCGTCGCGCCGAGTCGGCCGTCGAGTACATCGTCTCGCAGGGGGTGGACGCCGCGCGCCTCGAAGCACGCGGCTACGGCGAGACGCAACTGCGCGTCGAGAACGCCGAGACCGAAGAGGAGCACCAACTGAACCGCCGCACGGAGTTCAAGGTGTTGCAGTAACGAGCGTGCTTCCACACGAGGTCAAGGCTCGCCACCCCGGCGGGCCTTTTTTTGGACCTGCCCCCTACCCGGCCTCCGGTGCTCCTTTGCGCGTCCACCGCAAATACCCCCGCAGGTTGATCAGCAAGAAGACCAGGTTGCCCACCGCCGTGCCGATGCTGTCGAACCAGGCGAAGCCCAGAAACACCCAGATGACGTTCGCCACGATGAAGACCAGAAAACCGATGCGGCGCTGGTTGCCGAGCAGATAAGAAGCCAGCAGACTCAACCCCATCCCGAGCCAGTCGAGGCCCCAGTACTCCAAAAGTTCGCTCATGGGCACAAATGTAGAGTCGCCGCTGCCCGGGGGCGTCGGCGGGCCGACACCCCGCGTAGGGTGAAGAGCGAGCGCAAAAAAAGTCGGTGCGACCGGGTGATCTTTAGCTTGCGAAAGGCACCTACTTACAAAAGCACCGCTATGACGACGACCGCTCCCCCCACCCCGGCCGAAACCCTTCCGGCAGCTCTGATGGATGTGTACCGGCGGGCATTCCCCCGGGTGGCCGCCCACGTGGCGCAGCGCAGCGGGACGCTCGATGAGGCCAAAGACGTGTTCCACGACGCCGTGCTGCTTTACTGCGAGCGCACGGCGGGCGGCGATTTCCACCCCGACGATCCTGTTGCTTACATATTTGGCACCGCGCGCCACCTCTGGCTGCACCGCCACCGGGAGGCCACGCGCTACCGCCCCCTGGACGACGAAGACGACGCGCTCGCCGACGGTGCGCTGCCCGCGCCCGTGGCCGACCGGCTGCTCCGCTTCCTGCACGTGGCGGGGCATCGCTGCATGGAAGTGCTGCGCGCCTTCTACTACGACCGCCTCACGACCGACGCTCTGGCCGACCGTTTCGGGTACGCCGGTCCCCGCTCGGCCGCCGTTCAGAAGTACAAGTGCCTAGAGAAAGTAAGAGAAACCGCCCGCCGACGTGCCCTGCAATATGAAGACTTCACCGACTGAGACCGCCCGCCTGGAAGCGTACCTGCTCGGCACCACCGATCCCGCCCAACGCCTGGCCGACGAGGCCCGTACGCAGGTCGACCCCGAATGGCGGGCGAAGGCCCGTTGGCAGCGCCTCACCTACGCGCTCGTACGCCGCTACGGCCGCCGACAACGCCGCGCCGAACTGGAAAGCATCTACCG
>JBARYS010000010.1:0-5082 GCA_049648155.1 Catalinimonas sp.
GCTCTGCCCCCGGGCGGGGCCGGGTACTGTGTACGAAGTGTCAGGTGCAAGACACCAGGCATGAGCTACAAAGTACGAGGTAGTAGTCAAAAGCCGGGCGGTTGGAAATCGTCGTCGGCAGGTACTGGGCACAGCGTCTTGCTACCTAGTGCTACCTAGTACGTCATGTCATATGGAGGCGTCTGAGGACGTCTCAAAGACCTTGAGGTGATCATAACGTCGGGGCCCACCACTTCCCATTCCGAACAGAGTCGTTAAGCCCGATGGTGCCGATGGTACTGCCTTCACCGGTGGAAGAGTAGGTTGTCGCCTCGATTTACAGGCCCGTTTCTCACACGAGAACGGGACTTTTTTTGTGGCTGCGATCTGTGACCTAGCTCGGAGCAGTGGGGCGACTATGCCGGAACATTTCAAAGCAGGGTGAGGTCACACGGCTGTGTGTGTCTATGCTTCACAATTGCTGCCTACGCTAGGCACTAACTTCACATTCTTTCGTTAACTTGTCGACTGCTGGTTCAGTTGTACATACGAAGGTTAGGAGCGGTACCTTTGCCCTCCTGACCTTTTTATTTTTTGCTCATGAAAGCTTTTGTGAGAGTCGGTTGGTTCCTCTCCATTTTGGGCTTCGTCGTCGCTTTGTTTGGTACCTACAAAGACTTGACGGACGTGGTCGCTATTTCGTTTGATGGTGGCACGCGAGGGTTGCAAATCAATCGCGACGTCTATTTTTACGGAGCTGTTGCTCTACTGCTTGTCGGTAACGTACTCTTCTTCGTGCTGGCGCGTGTGCTTCCCAGCGTTCCGAAGCAGCTGTTTAGAATTCCCGCCGCCGGCTACTGGCACCGCGACATGCTGCACCGCCGAGCGCTCGACCGTATTCTGACCGGATGGATCTACGGACTAGCGGCCGTGTACAATTTCTTTATCATCGTCGCCATGACGATGGTAGAGAGCGGTAACCAGGTCGAAGGAGACCGGACTCGCTACGACGGCTTGCTTCTGATAGGGTTTGCTCTGCTAATCATCACGCTGATTACGCTGCCGATACGGCTCCGTCGTCAACGGATGAGCCTCGTCAGTGCTGACGAACGCTGAACTTCATATTCTCGGGAACTGCTGCCGAGGCCGTTCGTTTTACCGCTCCTAATGAGACGTCAGGTCGCTGGATGAACTCCAGCACCAGCTCGTGCTCATCACCGTCGGCATCTTCAACGGTGTAGATAAGCTGTGGATTGTCGAGTTGGTCCCTCTTGATGATGCTGGTGATGTTGCAATCCGTCAGGCGGGATTGAATCTCGTCGGAAAGATCGTTGACGATGTTGGCGAGGGCTACCTCCAGCGGACTGGGGTTGTACTCCTTTGTTTTCATCGGATAGGTGATTTGGAAAAATGCACCGTCGGCAGCGGTACGCTTCCCACGGTACAACTTGTTACGGTGAACCGGATGCCGACGTTCCCAGATTGTCGTAGCTCACCTCGACTACACGGTTCAAAGCGCTGAATCTGATACGCACCAGCTCTCCGTCGGGACCTTCGGTGTTCGAGCACTGACCGCCGGGCTGCAGGAAGTAAACGTAAAATTTCTGACCGCGCGGCTGTAGCTCCTGCCGGTCAGGCGTGCCGAGCCACCCCCTGATCTCCGGCTCGGTCATGCCCGAAAGCTCGTCGCGTATCTTGCCGAAGCTGTCGGCCAGGCCCGCGCGCACTCCTTCGCAGCCGAGCTTGTCGGATCGCCAAGCTTCTTGGTCAAAATCCCCCTGATCGGAGGGGAGACCACGGCCGCACGCAGCCAGTAGGGGCAGAAGCAACCAGACGATTTTCTTCATGCCTTGGTGAATGCTTTTAACCCGGTTTTGTTCAGAATAAAACAAGTGCGAAACCTCGAAAGCGCCCCATCGTGCGTATTTTGCCTCGTTTTGCTTTTACTTTCCCACCTGATTTTTCTCCTCCAAATATGGCCAAAGTATCGACCCAATATACAGAAGATAGTATCCGCTCGCTTGATTGGCGCGAGCACATTCGGCTCCGGCCAGGCATGTACATTGGTAAGCTCGGCGACGGCTCCGCTTACGACGACGGCATCTATGTCTTGGTCAAGGAGGTGCTCGACAACTCCATCGACGAGCACATGATGGGCCACGGCAAGCAGATTAGCATTCAGGTTTCTGATCTAAACGTGGAGATTCGCGACTATGGCCGGGGCATTCCTCTCGGAAAGGTGGTCGACTGTGTCTCAAAGATCAACACCGGCGGTAAGTACGACTCCGGCGCGTTTCAGAAGTCGGTCGGCTTGAATGGTGTCGGCACCAAGGCTGTCAACGCACTTTCGACGCGCTTTACGGTGCATTCGGTGCGGGACGGCATGGTGAAGGTAGCCGAATTCGAACGCGGTGAACTGGTTGAGGACCCGGCGCCCGTCAAAACGCAGGAAGTCAACGGCACGCTGGTGCGCTTCCAGCCTGACCCGACCATCTTCAAGAACTACCACTACCGCCCGCATTTTCTCGAAGAACAGATATGGAACTACGTGTTCTTAAACGCGGGGCTGACCATCAACTTCAACGGGCGGAAATACCTTTCGAAAGATGGCCTGCTCGACCTGCTGCGTCGTAAGGTGGACGAAGAGCACATCCGTTACCCGATCATCCATCTGAAGGGGGACGACATCGAGGTGGCGCTGACGCACGCCAACCAGTACGGTGAGGAGTATTACACGTTCGTGAACGGGCAGCACACCACGCAGGGCGGCACGCACTTGCAGGCGTTCCGCACGGCGCTGGTCGAAACGGTGCGGACGTTTTTCAGCGGCAAGGGGAACAGGACGTACGATGCTGCCGACGTCCGCGCGGCTGTCGTTGCGGCGCTGGCTGTCCGCGTACAGGAGCCCGTATTTGAATCGCAGACAAAGACTAAGCTCGGCTCGCAGAACGTGGGGCCCGACGGCCCGACGATGACGCGCTTCATTGGAGACTTTCTAAGAAAAGAGCTGGACGACTACCTGCACAAGCACCCTGAAACGGCCGAGGCCATCAAGAAGCGCGTCGAGCAGTCGGAACGGGAGCGGAAGGAAATTGCGGGCATCAAGAAGCTGGCGAACGAGCGGGCGAAAAAGGCTAACCTGCACAACAAGAAGCTGCGCGATTGCCGCCTGCATTACGACGACACGCGCCAGGAGCGACACTTGGAGACCACGCTGTTCATCACGGAGGGAGACTCAGCTTCCGGCTCGATCACGAAGTCGCGCGACGTGCAGACGCAGGCCGTGTTTTCGCTGCGGGGGAAGCCTCTCAACAGCTTCGGCCTGACGAAGAAGGTGGTCTACGAGAACGAGGAGTTCAATCTTTTACAGCACGCGCTGAACATCGAAGACGGCATCGACGGGCTGCGCTACGCGCGCATCGTGATCGCTACGGACGCCGACGTGGACGGGATGCACATCCGGCTGCTGCTGATGACGTTCTTCCTCCAGTTCTTCCCTGATCTGGTGCGAAACGGGCACCTCTTTATTCTCGAAACGCCGCTCTTCCGCGTTCGTAACAAGAAACAAACCATGTACTGTTACTCGGAAGAGGAGAAGCAAAAGGCGGTGCAGAAGCTCGGCAAGGGCGGGGCAAAGCCCGAGATTACGCGCTTCAAAGGGCTGGGAGAGATATCGCCCGATGAGTTCAAGCAGTTCATCAACGAGGACATGCGCCTGGAGCCGGTGCTGCTGAACAAGGAGACACAGATCAGTAAGCTGCTGGCCTATTACATGGGCAAAAATACCACTGATCGCCAGCAGTTTATCATCCAAAACCTGCGCGTCGAGCAGGACCTGATCAACGCGGCGGAGGACGTGGAGGCGGCGTCGGTAGTCTGACGATTCGGGGCGCGAGGCGGGGCAATCGAAGCTAGTGGAGCGATTTTCTTAAATAATATTTGGTTAATCACCAAAAAGGCTTTTCTTGCACAAACTATTCTTTGGGTAAGTATGTATCCTGAACAAACACATCTATACGAGAGAAGTGTAAAAGCACTAGGCGTGCAAGCTTGCGCGTGTTTCACGTCGAACTAAACATTACCTCGCGGCGTTTGCCTTTCTTGGGTGACTAAACGAACGCGACACCCCGGCGATACTTGATCTCCGACGCCTGCGGACGGCACCGACGTATCACCACCGATGAATGATAAAACTTTAGACGGTAAACCATAGACGATGAGAGAACTAAAGATTACGCACCAGATCACCAACCGGGACAGTGCGACCCTGGAGAAGTACTTCACTGAGATTTCGAAGGTGGAGCTGCTTACCCCCGACGAAGAGGTCGAACTGGCCCAGCGCATCAAGCGTGGTGATCAGCAAGCCTTGGAGAAGCTAGTGAAGGCGAACCTGCGGTTTGTGGTGTCGGTGGCCAAGCAGTATCATCACAGCAAGATTCCGCTGAACGATCTGATCAACGAAGGTAACTTGGGATTGATCAAGGCCGCACAAAAGTTCGACGAAACCAAAGGTTTTAAGTTCATCTCGTACGCCGTCTGGTGGATCCGTCAGTCGATCATGCAGGCGCTCAACGACCACTCGCGTCTGGTGCGTATTCCCGCCAACAAGGTGGGTGAGCTTTCCAAGATCGGTCAGGCTGTTGCCATCATCGAGCAGCGCTTCGAGCGTGAGCCTACTGTCGAAGAGCTCGCCGAGCACCTGGGCGTTCGCATCGAAGACATTCAGAACGCACACTCGGCCTCGATCCGTCAGACGTCGCTCGACGCGCCCTTCTCGGAGGGTGAAGATGGTTCGCTGTTGGACGTAATCACAAATCCCGAAGCGCAGGCCGCCGACGAAACGCTGGAGAACGAGACTTCGCTGAGCGTGGAGTTGGAGCGCCTGATGTCGTTGCTCTCCGAGCGCGAGCAAGAAGTGCTGCGCCGCTTCTTTGGCATCGGCTTCGAGTACACGCAGTCGCTGCAGGACATCGCCGAAGACCTCGGCCTAACCCGCGAGCGCGTGCGCCAAATCAAGGAGAAAGCACTCAAGAAATTACGCTAAGAGGCGGGTCTGCAGTTGCTGCAGCCCTACATGACATGAAAGGGTAAGGTATAGTACTC
>JBARYS010000011.1:0-3977 GCA_049648155.1 Catalinimonas sp.
CACGTCGGGCACGTTGCTCGGCGATCTGCACCGCACCTGGATCAACGTGCGTGAGTTTTTCGCCAAGAAAGACAACAAAGCCGTGGTCGACGAGTGCATCCGTGGTGAAAAATCGGCGCTGGAAGCCTACAGCCGCGCCCTCGACAACAAGCTGCCCGCACCCGTGCGCGACCGCCTGGCTGACCAATTCGGCATGATCGAAGGGGCCGTCCAGCAGCTCGAAGAGTTCAAACAGAGCGTAAGCGCCTAAGCGCCCACTTGTTTTTCATCTAGAGCCGTCTCGAAAGGGGCGGCTCTTTTTTATGCCTGCACGGGTCTCGTCGGGCGTCGCTAATTTTCGCCGGATGGTCGTCAAACCAAAGTCTCAGTCGTTCTTCGCGCTCGGCGTGGTGCTCGCCCTGGGCTGGGTCGGGCTGGTCTCGTTGCTGGTGCAGAACGTGCAGCGGCCGTCGGTCTGGGGGCTGGTCGGCATTCCGTTGCTGCTCGCGCTGGTGATCGGCCTGACGCTCAAGCTGGCGTGGGACTGGAAGGTGATCACCACCGGCAAGGGGCAATTGGAGGTGCGGCAGCCGCTGCTGGGACGTCGCTTTACGCTGCCGTTGGGCGAAATGGAGTCGTCCGAAGAGGTCGAGATCAAGACGCCCGCCGGCACCTACCGGCAGTTCGAGATGCGCTTTGCGCGCGCGAAGATCACCGTCAACGAGCAGCAACACGCCCAGTACGCCCAGCTACGCGACTACGTGCGGCGGGGCGGGCGGAAGCAGCGGCGGCGGCGGTAGGAGCAGGATCAATCGCCTTTTTCTTCCTCTTCCGGGAGCAGCGTCACGCCTTCGTACAGGTCGCGCTGCGCGCCCCACACCTGCCAGTTGAAGGGCACACCGGCAGGTCGGTCCAGGCACTGTCGGCGTAAGCGGGCGCGGCGAAGTCCTCGGGCGCTGCCTCAAGCCGTTCGAGCCAACGGAACTTCCAGGTGCCGTGCAGCAGGAGGCGTCGCGTCGAGCGGGCGGGGTCGAGCGTACGGGCGGAGGCGGCGTCGGGCACGAAGTGCGCACGGGCGGGCTCACGGTTCCGCTGGATCACCTCAGGGTGTCTGGGCGACCAGAGGCGTGATAAAAGCAAGCGCGAGCAGGAAGGCGGTTCTCGTGGCGTAGAGATGGGTGTCAAACTTGTGTGCCACGGAGGTAAGTGGGGGGCGACGGTCGACCCGCCGGAGGACTTTCTACCCGGGTTCGTTTACTTTACACCGATTTTTACACCGTCTCACCATGTACAAGCCCGCCCCGCTCCTCTTCGCCCTGTGCGCCGCCTGCGCCACCGCTCCGCCCGACGAGGCCCCGCCGTCCCTCGCCACGGCCCACGTGCTGATGGCCGGCGAGCCTACCGCCGCGAGTATGCTGCTGCAAGCGCGTCTGGTGTCGGCCGATACGCTCATGTACGACGATTCGCTGCTGAGTCGCGACCTGCCCGGCGTGGCGGCGTGGGGGCGGTTCGAGGTGTCTGCCGACACGACCTTCGCTGAGGCCCGCCGCACGCCCTGGCGACGCGCCGACGCGGCGAACGACTACCACGTGCGGGGAAAAGTCGATGGCCTGGCCCCCGACACACGCTACTACTACCGCTTGCGGGCGGGCGCCGACACCAACCGGGCCGCCTCGGGGCGCACGGCGCGGTTTCGCACGCTGCCTGCCCCCACCTCGGCCGACTCGCTGCGGTTCGTGCTGATCAGTTGCATGAACTTCGAAAAGTTCTACGGCCTCTCGCGGGCGGCGGGGGCTGGAGACCAGCCTCCCGAAGCCACCGCCGCCGTCGGCGAAGAGCGGCGGCAGGGCTTTCCTGCGTTAGAGGTAATTCGCCGACGACAGCCTCACTTCTGGATCGCCGACGGCGACAACGTCTACTACGATCACCCCGACGACACGGACTGGCGGGCTACGTCGCGGGCGGAGCTACGGGCCAAGTGGCACCGGCAGTTTTCGATGCCCCGGCTGCAGGCGCTGTTCGAGGCCGCACCGACCTACTGGCTTAAAGACGACCACGACTACCGCTACAACGATGCCGACACGCTGCCGGGCGTGGAGCCCTCGCACGCACTGGGCGTCGCTACTTTCCGCGAGCAGGTGCCCGTGGTGGACCCCGACGCGCCGGCGGCCGTGACCTACCGCACGCACCGCGTCAACGACCTGCTGCAACTCTGGTTCATAGAGGGGCGTGACTACCGTAGCCCGAACTCGATGCCCGACGGCCCCGGCAAGTCGCTCTGGGGCACCGAGCAGCGCGCTTGGCTGCAGCAGACGCTACGCGAGAGCGACGCGACGTTCAAAGTGTTGGTCTCGCCCACACCGATGGTCGGACCCGACGACGCCTACAAGAATGACAACCACGTGAACCCGGGGGGCTTCCGCCACGAGGGCGACGCCTTCTTCGCCTGGCTGATCGAGCACGACCTGACCCGCAACTTCTTCGTGCTGAACGGCGACCGCCACTGGCAGTACCACTCGGTGCACCCGACGGCGAACGTCGACGAGTTTGGCTGCGGGGCGCTGGTGACGCAGAACGCCCGACGGGGCCGCGCGCCCGGCGACCCGGGATCGACCGACCCGGCGGGGCTCATCCGCCAGCCCTTTATTCAGAAAGAGCCGACCGGTGGCTTTCTGGAGGTGACGCTTCTGCCCGGTGACGACACGCACCCCGCACGGCTGCGCTTCGAATTTATCGACGAGCGGGGGGCGTCGCTCTACGCTGTGGAGCGTACGAGCGACGACCGTCCCGGTGCGGGTCGAAACTAGTGCACCTTCGCAAGATTTCTGCGGATGCATTGGAGCCTCACTGACGCTTACCCTCTATACCCAAAACTTATCACGTTCGCCTCTCGGCCGAAGAGCGGGACCAACTCGGAACACTAGTGGGCCGCCGCAGCCAGAAAGCTGCACTTGCCAAGCGTGCCCTGATGTTGCCGGCTGCCGATGAGGCCGAAGGCGCTCCGGCTTTGCCTAACACTCAGATTGCTGAGCGCTACCACATCTCGGTGCGCAGCGTTAAGCGCCTGCATGAGAGGCTTGTCGAGCACGTAGTAGCGCAGCGTCGGCAACCGCAGGTAGGCACTAAATCTAGCCTCACGGTCGCGCCGTACCGAACTCGGCGAGATGACCTCAGCCACCAGGCTAGGGTGCCGTTTGAACCGCCGGTCGGCGCGGTCGCGCTCGTCGCAGGTGAGCATCACGTCGGGCAAGTAGTAGCGCTCGGCGGCGTCTACTTTCAGAGCTACCGACTCCTCTGTGAACTCGGCATCCCCGTCCAGCTACCTCGTTCCTAAGCAGCATCTTGAGGTTGAAAGTCAGGTCTTCGTGCGTATCAGAGGTACGCCCCATGTCGATAATCTCACCGTGTTCGTACTCCAGGCGCGTCTCGCTTTGAGCGCTGCGCGTGAGGTACACCTCGGGGGTGCGGTATTCGGAAGGCGTCGCGGGCTGCGCTATGAGAAGAGGAAGTTCGGTGAGCACCGGAAGTTACGACTGAGGTGTACCCCTTTTCATAAAAGGTCTCACGCTGAAGACACTGCTGCCTCGCAAACGTGCGTACATCTTCGCGGCATTCACGCTCACGCGAACACCGTCCCGTGTATTATCATCAAGCATCCTGAACATCACCTGACGTAGCAAACTATCCAATTCCGGCTACCCCGGCAAAAACAGTGGCTCTTCAAGCCGCTGGCCCGTCAGTAGTACTCGCGCGGTTCCGCCCCTTAAAAGTTGAGTACCGCACCTACAAAAAACACCCGCTGCCCGAACAGGTCCGCCTCGCGCCCGGCGTAGTCGGCGTCGTACTGCCAGGCGCGCACGTTGCGTCGGTTCAGCACGTTGGCCCAGCTCGCGAAGCCGATCACGTTGAGCGCCTCGGTGAACGCCCAGATCTTACTCACGTTCACATCGAGCGAGGCGTAGTCGGGCAAGCGCTCGGCGTCGGGGGCGCTCCAGGTC
>JBARYS010000012.1:0-2981 GCA_049648155.1 Catalinimonas sp.
CGCGGGCGGCGGCGGGCGCTCGGCAATCCATTCGAGCAGCAAAAAGTGTTTTTCGGCCACCCGCCCCACGCCGAGCACCTCGGGCACGCGCACCAGTCCGGTCTCGGCGAGCAGTTGCAGCCCTTGCGCCTCCTTCGAAAGGGTGTTGGTCGGAGCTACTTCGCGCCACTTCAGGAAGAACGGCCGTTTTTTGCCGCGCAGGCGTACCGTTTGCGTAGCACGGCCGCTGCCTAAAAACTGAAAATCTTGCAGCTCCATCTCTTGCCCTGAGCTTTGAAAAAGCACGGCCTCAAAAAACGCACGCGGGTCGTCGGGGCGCGGCAGTGGTGCCGGGTCGTGGTCAAGCATCGGGGGTGATGGAAGTGGTGTCGCTCAGTTCGTCGAGCAGCGCCGCGCAACTACGGCGCAACAGTTGGTAGACCTCTTCGAAGCCCCGCTCTCCGCCGAAGTAAGGGTCGGGCACCTGGCCGTCGTCCGGCGTAGGGTCGTAGTCGCGCATCAGCACGATCTTGTCGGCGTGGGCGTCCGCACCCGGCAAACGGCGTAGCTCAGCGAGATTTTCCCGGTCCATCGCCACGATCAGGTCGAAGTCGCGCAGGTCGGCGGCGGTTGCACGGCGGGCGCGGTGCAGCAGGGTGATGCCGTGCTGCTCGGCGGTGCGGCGCATGCGGGCGTCGGCCAAGTCGCCGAGGTGGTAGGCCGACGTTCCCGCCGAATCAATCTCAAAAGTTGCTTGCAGGTTGCGGTCGGCGACCATCCGACGGAAGACACCTTCGGCCATGGGCGAGCGGCAGATGTTGCCGAGACAGACAAATAGGACACGCATAGGGTGGGGGAGAGAAATAGATTTCGTTGCAGTTTTAGATGATTATTTACGTCGGCTGCGAATGTTAACAATATATTAATTTGGGAAAGGCAAATAAATGCCGGAAAAGTGCCTAACATAGTGGCGTCCAACCACCACGGGTGATTGTTCACAACTCGCAACGGCCTCCATGCAGACTCTGATTACCCTGTTTCGCTCGTCCGACTTTTCTTTTACGCTCAAAGTGCTGATGCTGGCCGCGCTTCTCTCCCTCGGCGTCTGGCGGCACCAGCAGCAGGCCGACGGCAACGTTGCCGCAACCCCCACCGCCGAGCGGAGTCCGCAGGCCTTCTCGTCGGGCTTTACGCTCTCTTCGGTCGCCGACGCGCCGCAGACTTTCTAGGCGCCTTTCGGGTGCTGCCGACACTCCCTTCGCACGCACAAACCCGTTGCCCGCCGGCAAACGTACTTCTAGCGTGTAGGCCGTACGTTTGGTGCCCCGCGTGCGTTCCGATATTTACGGCCCCGTTTTTGTCCCGGTCGTGATCATCACTTTGTGTCGTAATCCCGATGAAGCCATACCGCTGTTTCTTCCTCTGTTGCGCGCTGCTGAGCGCCCACTTTGCCGCTGCGCAGATCATCACCCCCAAGGCGCGGGTCTCGCAGATCGTGCTGACCAACTACGAGACCGACGACGCCTACGTCAAGATTCACTACGGGCAACCTTATAGAAAGGGGCGGGCCATCTTCGGCGCGCTCGTGCCCTACGGCCAGGTGTGGCGCACGGGAGCCAACGAGGCCACCGAGATCACCACGACCGCCGACCTGCAGATCGAGGGGAAGACGCTGCCGGCGGGTACCTACTCGATCTACACCGTGCCGCGCCCCGACCGGTGGACGGTCATCTTCAACCGTGACCTGGGTGCGGGGGGTGCGTACGAGTACGACGCCAAGCAGGACGTGCTGCGTGTGGATGTGCCCACGGTGAGCACGCCGGAGACCTACGAGGCCTTCATGATGAAGCTTCAGGGCACCGACGAGGAGGTCGACATTCAGATGATGTGGGACCAGACGCTGGTGAGCCTGCCGGTGCGGATCATGCCGCGTGCGCAGACCGCGCCCATCACCGACGGCCGCCCCCGGCCGGACCACGCCAAGCCGGGCCGCCCCGGAGACATCAAGAAGTAGCGCTACGAAGAGGCTGACGCCGGGCGTACCGCGTCGTCGCGGCGGCGCTCCTGACCGTTGCCGCGCGGCTCGCCCGACTCCTCCCACTGCTCGTAGGCCGAGATGATGCGCCGCACCAACTTGTGGCGCATCACGTCCTCGCCGCTCAGTTGCACGAAGCCGATGCCGGGCACCTCCTTCAGGATGCGCAGCGCCTCGGCCAGCCCCGACCTCTGGTTGCGCGGCAGGTCGATCTGCGAGACGTCGCCGGTGACGATGACTTTCGAGTTGGGCCCCATCCGCGTCATGAACATCTTGATCTGCATGGCGGTGGTGTTCTGCGCCTCGTCGAGCAGGATAAACGCGTTCTGCAACGTGCGCCCGCGCATGAAGGCCAGCGGGGCAATTTCGATGATGCGGTTCTCCTGATAGTACTTGAGCTTTTCGGCGGGCACCATGTCGTCGAGTGCGTCGTAGATCGGCCGCAGGTAGGGGTCGATCTTCTCCTTCATGTCGCCGGGCAGGAAGCCCAGGTTCTCGCCGGCCTCCACCGCCGGGCGGGTGATGATGATCTTCTTGACCTCCTTATTCTTTAGTGCCCGTACGGCCATCGCCACCGAGATGAAGGTCTTGCCCGTACCGGCCGGCCCGATGGCGAACACCAGGTCGTGCTTGCGGACCGCCTCGACCAACTGCTGCTGGTTGGGCGTCTTGGGCTTGATGATGACGCCCTTGGTGCCGTAGATGATCGTGTCCTCGCGCAGCTCGCTCTCGATGCGCTCCTCGTCGCGCTGTAGGTAGCTGCGGACGTTGTCCTGCGTGAGGCGGCCGTAATGATTGTAGTGTTCGAGCAGGGCGTTGAGGATATCGTTGACCTTCATGATCTCGGGCGCGGTGCCCTTGATGCGAATCTCGTTACCCCGCGAGACGATTTTGCTCTGCGGAAACGCCGAGGCGACTTCGTTGATGTTCTGATTGCCTGCGCCCAGGAAATCGACCAGCGAGACGT
>JBARYS010000013.1:0-4061 GCA_049648155.1 Catalinimonas sp.
GTCGTACTTCTCCAGGTAGTCTTTTTCCTGTACGATCACCGAGTTCTCGCGCTTCGACACCTCCAGGTTGCTCTCGGCTTTGCTCTGCCCCAGCACGTAGGTCTCGGTGCCCTTGGCCGCCCGAGGGCCAGAGTTGCAGTGGATCGAGATGAAGAGGTCGGCGTTGCTGCGGTTGGCGATGGCCGCCCGCTCGGAGAGCTCCACGAACGTGTCGTCCTTCCGCGTGTAGACCACCTTCACGTCGGGCATGTTCTCTTGGATGATCCGTCCCAGTTGCAGCGCCACCTGCAGGGCGATCTCCTTCTCGCGCGTGTTGTCGCCGTGCGTGCCGGGGTCTTTGCCGCCGTGGCCGGCGTCGATCACGATCGTCTTGACGCGAAAGTCGGGGCGGGTGGGTACGAACGACGACCCCATGAGTATCAGGACGGCCGCCGACACGATGGTGAGTATCCTCTGCATGAGCATCAATTTTTCTCTGCCGGTACGTCTAAGTATGGTGCCGGACCCCCGGGTGGCCCCGGCAACTCCGCTCGGGGGTCGTGGCGCGCCCGGCAGGATGATCCCCGTAAAAGTAACGCAGCCACCCTGGATTTATGATCGCCCAAGTTGCCCCCCGCCGCCGGATTCGTATCTTTGCAGGCTCAATAAGGTCTCGTGGCCGAGTGGCTAGGCAGAGGTCTGCAAAACCTCCTACAGCGGTTCGAATCCGCTCGAGACCTCTCTAAACGCCCCATACTTCTCGTGTGGGGCGTTTTTTGTGGGATGCCGGCGGGAAAGTAGCGCATGGCGGCGGGCCAACTTCCAGCCCGCGAGCACCTTCGTAAGGTAAGGCGGCGTTTTAGCCTTGCAACCACCCGGCCGCCCCCGGAACGATTGCCCGCCGCCGCGCCGTTCTTCCTCTTTAAATAAGGTACGCCCGGACGCGCGAGCGACACCTTTCCGGGGCGATCTCGTCAGCAAGGCATCCCCCCGCGAGGTCGTAACTTTGCTGCCCGCTTAAGAATCAGAAAATACGCTACCCCCATGCTCGATGGATTTATAAAGGGCCTCACCCGCCTGCTGGGCTCCAAGTCGGACCGCGACGTGAAGCAACTGCTGCCGTACGTCGACCAGGTGAACGAAGCCCACGCGCGGCTGGTCGACCTGAGCCACGACGACCTGCGCGCGCAGACCGCCGCCGCCCACGAACGGATCGACGGCTATCTGGCTGAGACCGACGCCGAGATCGCCGAACTGCACGCCGAGATCGACACCAACGCCGCGCTCGACATCACCGAAAAAGAGGCCCTGTTCGACAAGATCGACAAGCTCGAAGAGCAGCGCAACAAGCAGCTCGAAGAGGTGCTGATGGAGGTGCTGCCGCAGGCGTTCGCCATCATGAAGGAGACCGCCCGCCGCTTCAAGGAGCACGAAGAGATCCGCGTGCGGGCCACCGACCTGGACCGTGAGCTGGCCGCGCGTCGTCCCGGGAGCATCAGCATCGACGGTGACCATGCCGTGTGGAAGAACGCCTGGGAGGCGGGCGGCGCGACCGTCACCTGGGACATGGTCCACTACGACGTGCAGATCATCGGTGGCGTGGTGCTGCACCAGGGCAAGATCGCCGAGATGGCCACCGGTGAGGGCAAAACGCTCGTGGCGACGCTGCCGGCCTTCCTGAACGCCCTCTCGCGGCGCGGTGTGCACATCGTGACCGTGAACGACTACCTCGCCAAGCGGGACTCCGAGTGGATGGGCCCGCTGTTCGAGTTCCACGGCCTGCGCGTCGACTGCATCGACAAACACCGCCCCAACTCGCCGCAGCGGCGGGCGGCCTACAAGTCTGACGTTCTATACGGCACCAACAACGAGTTCGGCTTCGACTACCTGCGCGACAACATGGCGCGCGACCCCGAGGAGCTGGTGCAGGGCAAGCACCACTACGCCATGATCGACGAGGTGGATTCGGTGCTGATCGACGACGCCCGGACGCCGCTCATCATCTCGGGGCCGATCCCGAAGGGCGACCAGCAGGAGTTCGAGGCCCTGAAGCCGCGCGTGTCGCGCCTCTACGAGGAGCAGCGCCGCATGGTGAACGCCTTCCTGTCGGAGGCGCGCAAAAAGATCGCCGCCGGCGAGGAGAAAGAGGGTGGGCTGGCGCTGTTCCGCGCCTTCCGGGGGCTGCCCAAGTACAAGCCGCTCATCAAGTACCTCAACGAACAGGGCAACCGCGCCATCCTGCTCAAGACCGAGGCGACCTACCTGCAGGACAACGCCCGCCTGATGCCCGAAGCCGACGAGCCGCTGCTGTTTACCATCGAGGAGAAGAACAACACCGTCGACTTGACCGAGCGGGGCATTGACCACCTGACCAAGGAGAACGAGAGCCCTGACTTCTTCGTGCTGCCCGACATCGGCACGGCCCTCGACGGGATTCAGAACGACGAGCAGCGTGACGAGCAAGAGCGCCTCGAAGCTAAGGAGAAGCTGATCGCCGACTACAGCGAGAAGACCCAGCGCATCCACTCGGTCAACCAACTGCTGAAGGCCTACGCCCTCTTCGAGCGGGAGGTCGAGTACGTGCTGATGGACGGCAAGGTGAAGATCGTCGACGAGCAGACGGGCCGCATCATGGAGGGCAGCCGCTACTCGGACGGGCTGCACCAGGCCATCGAAGCGAAGGAGGGCGTGAAGATCGAAGACGCCACCCAGACCTACGCCACCATCACGCTGCAGAACTACTTCCGCATGTACCACAAGCTGGCCGGCATGACCGGCACGGCCGAGACGGAGGCGGGCGAGTTCCTCGAAATCTACAAGCTCGACGTGGTGGTGATCCCCACGAACCGGCCCATCGTGCGCGACGACCGCGAGGATATGGTTTACAAGACCACCCGCGAGAAGTTCAACGCCGTGGTCGACGAGATCGCCGAGCTGACCGGCAAGGGCCGCCCGGTGCTGGTGGGTACGACCTCGGTCGAGACCTCCGAACTGCTCAGCCGGATGCTGAAGCTCAAGAAGGTCGACCACCAGGTGCTCAACGCCAAGTACCACCAGCGCGAGGCCGAGGTCGTGGCGCGTGCCGGGCAGCCGGGCACCGTCACCATTGCCACCAACATGGCCGGCCGGGGCACCGACATCAAGCTGACAGCCGAGTCGAAGTCGGCCGGTGGGCTGGCGATCATCGGCACCGAACGTCACGAGGCGCGCCGCGTCGACCGTCAGTTGCGGGGCCGCGCGGGCCGTCAGGGTGACCCGGGGGCGTCGCAGTTCTTCGTGGCCCTCGACGACAACCTGATGCGCATCTTCGGTACCGACCGCATCGCCAAGGTGATGGACCGCATGGGGCTGGAAGAGGGCGAGGTGATTCAGCACTCGATGGTCACCAAGTCGATTGAGCGCGCCCAGCGGAAGGTTGAGGAGAACAACTTCTCGATCCGTAAGCGCCTGCTGGAGTACGACGACGTGATGAACGCCCAGCGCGAGGTGATCTACACGCGCCGCCGCCACGCGCTGTTCGGCGAGCGGCTGGAGCTGGACCTGCTCAACGCGATGTACGACATCGTCGAGGACGTCACGATCTACGCCAAGCAGCTCAACGACTACGAGGACCTGAGCCTGAACATGATTCGCGTGTTCGGCATGAACCTCGACATCAGCAAGGAGGTCTTCGAGTCAACCGGCGAGCGGGAGCTGACCGACCAGCTCTTCGACCGGGTGCAGGAGACCTACGAGGAGCGGAAGAAGGTACTGCTCGAAAGGACCTACCCCGGCCTGCAACGCCTCCACGAGGAGCGAGGGGAGCGCATCAAGATGGTGGGCATCCCGCTGACCGACGGCAAGAAGCAACTGCAAGTCGTGGTGCCGCTCGAAAAGATCGTCACCTCCAAAGGGCGTGAACTGACGCAGTCGCTCGAAAAGGCGGTGGCGCTCTCGTTCATCGACTTGAGCTGGAAGGAACACCTCCGCGAGATGGACGACCTGAAGCAGTCGGTGCAGAACGCCGTGTTCGAACAGAAAGACCCGCTGCTGATCTACAAGTTTGAGGCGCTGGAGCTGTTCAAGCGTTTCCTGGGTAAGCT
>JBARYS010000014.1:0-2317 GCA_049648155.1 Catalinimonas sp.
ACCCACGAGCACCCTACCTTCGTGATCGACGACGTGGTGCACTACTGCGTCGCCAACATGCCGGGGGCCGTGCCCTACACCTCTACCAAGGCGCTGACCAACGCCACGCTACCCTACGTCGTGCAACTGGCCAACCGGGGCTGGCTGGAAGCCTGCCGCCGCGACGCCGACCTACGCAAGGGGCTGAACGTGGTGCGCGGTGAGGTGGTCTACCGGGGCGTGGCCGACGCCTTCGAACTGCCCTACCGCCCCGTGGAAGAGGTGATGACCGACGAGATGCCGACAGTGGCCTAAGAAGCTCATCTCTACACGCAAAGAGGCCGCTGCTCCCGAATGGAGCAGCGGCCTCTTTGCAGTAATACGGGAGCCGCCCCGGCGCTGGTGTATCTCCTCAAGAGGGCCGGCGGGGCGGCCCCCGCGACTCATGCAGGGCGTCTTTTCGAGCTAAGCTTCAGGCGCAAAATCCACGTCTGCATGAACCGTCGTCCACCCTGTGGAGGTGTACTAGTCGCCGTCTTCATGGCGACAAGTCCAAAAGGCGATGCGCGTGTGGTTGAGCACGTTCTCGGTGGTGCTGCCGCCCGCGATCAGGCGCGCCAGCCCCTTGCGGGCGTGCGTAGGCATGGCGATCAGGTGGATGCCGACGTCGGTGGAGAAGTGGTGGATGCCGTCCTCGGCGGTGGCGGCCGAGTAGAGCGTAAAACGGGCGTTTACGCCGTGCTTCTCGTCGAACGTGCGCATCTGCCGCTCGGCAAACCGCGAGCTGACCCAATCTTGTGGGGTGTTGACGCGCACCACGTGCAACTCGGCGTCCAGCAGTTTCCAGAATTTTAGGAAACGGGGCATCTCTTCGATCAGGTCTTCCTTCAGGCTGGTGAAGAACGCCACGCGCTTGATGTCTTCCAGCCGCAGTAGGCTCTTCACCACCAGCACGGGGCAGGGGGCGAAGCGCACCACCCGTTCGGCGTTCGAGCCGATCAGCAGTTCGTCGAGGCCGCTGCTGCCCTCCGAGCCCATCACGATCAGGTCGGCTCCGGACTCCAGCGCGCGCTGGTCGATGTTGCGGAAGGGCGAGCCACGCCCCACGCGCGTGCGCACCTCGACGCCGGGGAAGCGCTCGGAGAGGGTCTGTAGTTGGGTGCGGGCGTACCCTTCGAGCTGCCCGAACCACTTGCCGGCGGTGGGGTCTTCGCCGTCGGGCGGCGTGAGGGTGTTGACAGTCTCGACCACGTGCAACAGCTCCAGGGTTGCGCCCGTGCGCTGGGCGATCTCTCCGGCCAGGTGCAAGGCATGGTTGGCTACGTCCGAGAAGTCGGTCGGGACGAGGATGTTCTTCATGGCGGGGCGGGTTTGTTTGGGTAGTAAATGTTCAGAGCCGATCAAGTCCATTATCAAGGTACGGGTCGATCGGAAAAATGACTTGCGGCATCGGTAGAAGGTGAGTCGTAGGGTGATCCTATCTTTAACCCCGGCCTTCGCTTGCGCATTCGGCGGAGTGCTTCTACTTTCACCGCCCTACTAACCCCCTTATTCAATGAAGTACGTTCTTTTGTTAGCCCTCATCCCGCTGCTGTGGGCCTGCCAAACCACCACCACCGAAACCGAAGAGGTTGAAACGGAAACCGAACTCGAAACGACCGAAAGCGACTGGACGCCCCTGTTCGACGGCGAGACGCTCGACGGCTGGCGGCAGGTCGGCGGCGAGGCCAAGTACGAGGTCGAGAACGGCGAGATTGTCGGCACCACCGTGCTCGACACGCCCAACAGCTTCTTGGTCACGACCGATGAGTACGGCGACTTCGAACTGGAGTTGGAGTTCTTGGTCGACACCAGCCTGAACTCGGGCGTGATGATTCGCGCGCACACGTACCCCGCCGACACGCTGTTTATGCTCACCAACAGTAGCGGCGACACCTACGAGAGGAAGCAGGAGAAGGGCCGCGTGTACGGCTACCAGGTGGAGATCGACCCCTCGGCCCGCGCCTGGAGCGGCGGCATCTACGACGAAGCCCGCCGTGGCTGGATTTACAATCTGGAAAACGAGCCTGATGCCCGCGCCGCCTTCAAACGTGACGATTGGAACAAGTACCGCATCGTGGCGAAGGGCGACTCGATCAACACTTTCATCAACGGGGTGCCCGCCGCCCGCCTGCAAGACGACGCCGACAGCGCCGGCTTCATCGGTCTCCAGGTGCACTCCACCGACCGCGAAGAGCCCATGCAAGTACGCTGGCGCAACCTCCGCATCCGGGAGATCTAGTGGGTGGTTGGCTTTTGGCTGTGGGGCTGACGCGCCAAGGTTAGCTGAAGCTACAGT
>JBARYS010000015.1:0-2897 GCA_049648155.1 Catalinimonas sp.
GGCCACACTCATGGGGTACTCCCGGTCGATGAGCCTTACCTTGATGGACAGCAATGATCTATGAACGTTTATTCTGATTGACTCAGGTACGCAAGGCAGTTGTCGATCTCACGAATGTAGTCGTCCAAACGCCGCCTCAATTGCGCGGCTTCGGGACCATCCGTTACTACCGAAGGGACAATTTTACGTGTTTCCGTCCGACTTTTAAAGTCTTGCAGCGCGCGCTGCTGTTTGCGTACCTCTCCCCTGAGCTTCTCGTTCTCACCCTGCGCCCGTCCCAACTCCTTGCGCAACGAACGGTGCTCGTCGGCCAACCGGCGCAACCGGCGCTCCAAAGTGTCAAGCCTAGCGTGCAATTCGGTACTCTGGCTCATGGTTTTTAGGTCTGAAGTCCGAAGTCTTAAGGACGCGCCGGCACTTCGGACTTCGGTACTTCGAGCTTAAAAACTTCGAACTTATCCTCGGTAGAAGATCCACTTCGACAGTTCGCGGTAGCTGACCTTTTTGCCGTACATCAGGATGCCCACGCGGTAGATGCGCCCGGCCAGCCAAGTGGTGAAGAGGAAGCCCCCCACGAGCAGCGCCATCGAGAGCAGCAGCTCCCAGATGGGCACGCCGAAGGGCAGCCGTATCATCATCATGATCGGCGAGGTGAAGGGCACCATCGAGAACCAAAACGCCAGCGGTGAGTAAGGGTCGCGCACCACCAGTTGGGCCACCACGATGCTGAGTACCAGCGGGATGGTGATGGGCAGCATAAACTGCTGAGTGTCGGTTTCGCTGTCGACGGCCGCACCCACGGCGGCGAAGAGTGAGCCGTAGAGCAGGTAGCCACCCAAGAAGTAGAAGAGAAAGGCCGCCAGCAGCCCGAAAATGTTGAGCCCGTCGAGTGCGCTCGAAAATTTCTGCATGCCGTTCAGGTCCGCGCCGGCTTCGGCCGCTTGTGCCGTTTGTGCCGCCGCCAGCGCTTCGGTGCCGCCGCCGAACACGTTCAGCAGAACGGTGTAGAGCGCGCCGGTCAGGATCACCCAGAGCAGAAACTGTGTCAACCCCACCAGGGCAATGCCGATGATCTTGCCCGCCATCAGTTCGAAGGGCTTCATCGACGAGATGATGACCTCGACGATGCGGCTGACCTTCTCTTCGATCACCCCGCGCATGATCTGCACGCCGTAAAGAAAGATGAAGAAGTAGATCAGGAACGCCCCCACGAAGCCCACGCCCGTCTGCAGGCCGGTGTTGCTGTCTTGGGCCTCGCCGGAGTCGACCAGCTTCTTGACATCGAGCGAGATGTTGGTCTTGATGCCGTCGAGCGTGGCCCGGTCGATGCCTGACTCCAGCAGCTTTTCGTTTTCGAGGGTCGACTCGATGCGGCGCTCCAGGTCAAGCTGCGTGTCCAGCCCCACGCCCTTCATCACGAACAGCTTCACGCCGCGCGGGTCTTCCAAGTCGAGGGGCGGCACGTAGAGCAGGCCTGCTTGTTCTTCGGCCCGCAGGCGCTCCTGCGCTTCGCTCAGCGAGCCGTCCGTGTAGGTGAACTTGAGCTTCTTGCTGTCCTTCAGCTTGTTTTCGAAGCGGCCGCTCTCGTCGAGCACCACAATGGTCTTGGTGGTGGTCGTGCGCGAGGCGGCCCAGATCGACACGCCGAACAGGCCCGCGAAGAGCAGCGGCCCGAGGAACGTCATCAGCAGGAACGACTTCTTTTTCACGCGCACCAAGTACTCGCGCTGGGCGATCAGGCTAATCTTACTCATGGTAGGTAGGGCGATTACTGGACGACGGCGGGGGCGGGCTGCGACACCTCGCCGCCCACCGTGCGGATAAAGATTTCGTTCATGGTCGGGATCAACTCCTGCACGCCGTGTAGCTGCACGCGGTCGATCAGGGCGGTGATCAGCGCGTTGGCGGAGGACTCGCCGGGGGCGCGCACGGTCATCCGGAAGTGGCCGGCGTCGGTGCGGCCCGTATCAACCACCTCGAAGGGCGGCGGCAGCGGGCCGGGGTCTCCCTCGCCCTCCACCACGTAGGTGTGCGTGCGGTAGCGCTGCTTGATCTCCTGCTTGGGCCCGTCAAGCACCACCTCCGACTTGTTGATGAGCGTGATGTGGTCGCAGAGCTCTTCGACGCTCTCCATGCGGTGGGTGGAGAAGATGATCGTGCTGCCCCGCTCGCGCAGCTCCAGAATCTCGTCCTTGATCAGGTTGGCGTTTACGGGGTCGAAGCCCGAAAACGGCTCGTCGAGGATGATCAGGTGCGGCTCGTGCAGCACGGTGGCCACGAACTGAATCTTCTGCTGCATCCCCTTCGAGAGGTCCTCGACCTGCTTTTTCCACCAATCCTGGATCTCCAGCTTCTCGAACCAGTGGCGCAGGCGGCTCTCGGCGGTGCGTTGGTCCATGCCCTTCAGCCGGGCCAGGTAGAGCAGTTGCTCACCCACTTTCATCTTCTTGTAGAGGCCGCGCTCCTCGGGCAGGTAGCCGATCTGCCCGATGTGCTTCGGGGCCAGCGGCTCGCCGTCGAACAGGATGCGCCCCTCGTCGGCCCCCGTGATCTGCGTGATGATGCGGATCAGCGACGTCTTGCCCGCCCCGTTGGGGCCGAGCAGGCCGAAGATGCTCCCGCGCGGCACTTGCAGGCTCACGCTGCGTAGGGCTTGGTGGGCAGCGTAAGCCTTCGAGACGTTTTCGATGTCGAGGAGGTACATAAAGTGTGGATTCGTACGGGGAATAGGCTGCCGGGCGGCCTTCAATATTACGGTTTCAGCACCGAAGGCACTGGGATGCAGTCGGCTAGGTGCGGATCACGATGGTCTCGGAAATCTTGTCGTGGGTGGTCTGGTGGTTGCGGTCCCAGAAGTACTGCAGAAAGCCAAGCAGCAGGAACGACGACGCTGAGTA
>JBARYS010000016.1:0-3409 GCA_049648155.1 Catalinimonas sp.
GCGCTGCCGTGCCTCGGCGAAGGTGGCGAACGGCGGCGGCGGCCGTCGGGGCAGCACGCCGCCTAGGCATCCGCCACCCGAACCGCCGCCGTTGGTTACTTTCGTCTGCCGACCCCGCCTACGCCCATGCCGACCACTTTTCAGCCCAACCCCGACTGGGACCACCTGCACTACCTCGCCTACGTCTACATCTGCGTGGCCCGCGCCGACCTGCGGCTCGACCGCGCCGAGCGCAATCTGATTCTCCGCAAGGTGCATTCGTACCGCATCGACAAGCGGCGGCGTGTGGAGGAGGTATTCGACGAGGTTCTCTTCCGGCAACTCACCCACACCTGGCCCGAGGTGTACGCGCACGTGGCACACTACTGCCGCACGTACGCGCCCACCGACGCCAAGGAGCGGGCGGCGCTTTCGGCTGATCTCGAACACATCATGGTCGCCGACGGCGTGGTGAAGAGCACCGAAGAGGAGGTCTACCGCGTGATCCGGGGGCTGCTCGACGAAGCGGAAACTTCTTGAGCGCTCGCGCCGACGTAAACCCCTAGGCTCTCGACGCGCCCAGGAGCCGTGCCGGGGTTTTCGGCGAACCTCTGCCGCAGCAGCCTCACACCAGACTTTGACAGGATCATCGGAACTCTCTAAAGGCTCCGAGACGAAGACTTCGAGCCTTTGGAGGATTGGGGAGGAGGTGATCGCAAGTGCTATCTAGGCGTCTTCGCGCACGCTCACCACTTCGTCGAAGAGCGAGAGCAGGACGTCGTTGGGTTGCTGCCGCCGCTTGTAAGCGAAATAGTTGCGGAACAGCGCACGCAGGTCCTGCTGCACGTCCACCCGCCGCAGCGCGTCGCTCCCGGCGGGCCCATCGGGAAGTTTTAGCTCGGGAATGATCCCCACGATGCCGTCGTGCGCATCGTATAGGCGCTTTTTAGTGGCGGCGTCGACGTACGTGTCGCTCACCAGCGTCAGCTCCACGAACGTGTCGGGATTTTTGGTCAGCCAGGCCACGGCCTCGTCTACGTCGTCGAAGCGGCGGCGCTTCAGGCGGCGACCGGACGTAAGTTCCACCGGTCGCATTCGTACGGGCTGCCCCGGCTCGGCCTCCACGATCACGACGTACTTGGACTGGTCGGCCTCGCTGAAGCTGTAGGCCAGCGGGCTGCTGCTGTACACCACCGGGCAGGGCTCACGGCTCACTACCTGGTGGCGGTGCAGGTGCCCCAAGGCGGCGTACTGAATCTGCGGAGGCAGGTTAGCGGTGTGGATGGCCTGCGCGCCGCCCAGGTAGAGGATCGGCCTCTCGTCGTCGGGCTCCTCGGGGGGGGGGCCGTCGGCGCGCATCACGTAGAGGTGGGCCATCAGCAGGTTCACGCCCGCCGGGTCGCAGTGCTCGTCGGCCAGCGTGCGCCAGTGCTCTTCCAGCAGTTGACGCAGGGCCTCCTCGCGCTCTTCGGTGCCCAGAAAACGGCGCATCAGTGCCTCGTTGGCGTAGGGCGTCAGCAGTAGGCGCAGGGGGCAGCCGCATGAGGGCACGCACAGCTCCACGAAGCCGGGAGCCGAGCGGGTGATCTCTAAGCCGCTCTTTAGGCGCGTCAGCGGCACCGTCGAGGTGGGCCGCCCTAGAAAGACGATGCCGCACTCGCGCGCCAGCGGGTCGGGGGCCTGCACGCCGTCGGCCGAGTCGTGGTTGCCCGCGATGGCCACCACCGCCCGCCGCCCCTGGTCGGCCAGGCGGTGCACGGTGCGGTAGAAGAGCTCGGTAGCCTCGTTGCTGGGCTTGAACGTGTCGTAGAGGTCGCCCGCGATCAGCACCACGTCAACGGCCTCGCGCTCGGCCACTTCGCAGATTTCGGCCAGCACCTCGCGCTGTTCGGGCAGGCGGGAGTGGTCGTGCAGGCGTTTGCCCAGGTGCCAGTCGGCGGTGTGTAGAATCTTCATGCGCGGGTCTTCGTGCCTTACCTCCTTCAAAGGTAGAGCGCCCGGCGCACTGCCGCCGCGCCGGGCGGTTTTTTCCACACGCCGGCGGCGTGGGGCACAAAAAATCCCGGCTTCGGCGTATCCGAAACCGGGACCACATGAGAAAACTACACTAATCCTGAGTCGAGCGCCGGGGCGCTTTGTCTTTCCCCGTTAGGGGATCATGGCGATGTTGCTCACCGTGTGGATCACGCCGTTGCGCGAGGTGATGTCGGTGGCCGTGAGCGGCGCGCCGTTGATGTACACCTGGTTGCCCTTGCGGCTCACGCGCAGCTCGGACCCCTGGAGGGTCTTCAGCATCTGGCCGTCTTTCAAGTCGGCCGCGTTGATCTGTCCCTTCACGATGTGGTACTTGAGTAGCTGGGTCAGCGCCCCGTTGTGGTTCTGCCACAGGCGGTGGTAGTACTGGTTCGGAATCTTCTCGAACGCGTCGTTGGTGGGGGCAAACACCGTGAACGATCCGCCCTTGCGATCCAGAATCCGGTCGAGGTTGGTGCGCTGTAGAGCACGCTCGAAGTAGCCCAGCTCTTGGTTGTCCATCACGTTGATGGCGATGGTCTTGGTCGGCTCCTTGGTGGTGGTGACCGGCGTTTGGTTATCGGCGCTGGCTAAGGTCTGCGCGGAGACGGCGGTGCCGGTGATGAGGGCGGCACTCAGGACGAAGGAAAAGATGCGCTTGTTCATGATACAGAGGGGTTAAGTTGTTTGGAGCTTGCGGCGTCGTTTTGTGCCGTTCGATGATTCGAAGGTAGGAGTACCCCCCACCGATCCCGCCCCGTTTTTGGCCGGCGGAAGGAAAACGCGGATGAACGGGGCGGACTTTGGGCGACGTTACGAGTGGTCGCAGCGCGGGACGAGCGTACAGGATGTCCTCAGCCCGGACGGGTGGTCCTCAGCCGGGAATAACGGCGAAGATTCGCCCCCGGGACCGGCCGGCGACCTTCCGGCAGGCGAACCGGATCAGGGTCAGCAGCAGGACAAGCGCAGGAGTATACGAATAATTATATAAATAAAATTAGACCTAAGGCGAACTTTTTGCGCTATATTATTGGGAATAAACATTTCCAGCTTCGAAGAACCACCCACCCAACGGCAGCGTTTTCTTGGTAATGCAATATTTAGAGACCCTCATCGATGCCCCCGTCGCCACGCCGAATCCCGCCCGGCTCTGGCGACCCAAGCAGGTACTTTTTACCCCCGACGCTCTCGATGAACCCTTCGGCCGGGAGATCCTGGAGCGCGTCACGGCGCTGGGCTTACCGGTCCGGCGGCTGAAGAGCAACCGTGTGACGGGCCTGCGCGGGGCCGACGAGCGCGCCACCTACCGCCTGGCAAAGCAGACGCTGGCCGTGGTGAAGGCTCCACCCAGCGCCTCCAAGCTGCGCCCCATCCCGCCGTCGGCCGACTACCAGTTTCACCTCGCCGAGGGGTGCCC
>JBARYS010000017.1:0-2627 GCA_049648155.1 Catalinimonas sp.
GGTCGATGATCACCGAGCCGATGATCGCCATCACCAGGGCGATGACCACCCGAAACAGCCCGGCCCAAAGGTTGCTGCCCCTCGCCAGGATAATTTGCCGCTCAATCTGGACCACCACCACGACCATCACGAACGCGACGGCCAGCGATGCCCAGATGTCGGTCGCCAGGTACCGCGCCGAGAAGTTAAACCCAATTACGCCCCAGAGGATGCTGACAATCAGGATGGCCGACAGGTACTTTTTAACCGTCTTGGCGACCGCCTCGCTCGAATTTCGCACGAGTGCGTAGCTGTACCCCGTCACGAAGCACCCTACCCTGAGCCACCAGTTCTTCATGACAACTTGTTCTTGAGAATGAGCGATTGCGTGAGCGCCGCCAGCCCCCGCGAGAAGCCCCGCTGGTAGGAGAGCGCCATCCGGTGGCTCGTACCGTTGTCGCTCGCGAGGTCCTGCTTAATCCGCTCCACCTTGGCGATGTGCTCCGAGATCATCTGCTTGCGCGTCTGTAGCTCCTGCACCACGTCGATCAGACCGGCCCGCCCCCGGGTGGTGATGTGCAGGTCGGTTTCCGTCTCTTGGTCGCGGTAGTAGAGCTCAGCCCGGTCGATCAGCAACTTAAGGTCGAGCTTGATCATCTCGACGTTGTCGCTCCGGTAGCTGTCGTCCGGGTTGGTCAGCGCGTCGTGGTAACCTTGGGTCTCGTAGTCCTTCTGCATGAACCGGTAGATGGACGCAATGCCGTTCAGGTCGGCCGCTTGGCCCGGCGTCCCGGGGTCTGACGTCGGCTCGGTGTCGTCGACGAACAGCTCCTTAGGCACGTCGCTCTCGGTTTGGTTCTGCCCGGCGGCGTGCGCACGGCGTCTGAAAATGTTGAAGATGTTCATGACTGTTGAGAATTTATCCCACGTACTTCACCGGTACCTTAAAAAGCTCGTGCCCCCGGCGGTGGCACCGTTCGCACAGCGTCACCAGCAGATGCGCTTCGTACTCCCAGGGGGCCTTGAACGACGCCAGGGTTCTGACGAAATGATACTGTTTGTGGTGCACTTCGAGCCTGTGCTCCGCCCGACAGTGAACGCACGCGTTTCGGTCCCGCTCCATGATCTCGGCCCGCTTATGCTGCCAGCGCGGGTCGAGTAGCTGCTTCCGGTACGCGTCGTTCATGTGTGTTCGTTTCAACAGATACCACCAGATGGGGCCCGCGCGAATTATGACTTCGCGCGCACAATGGTAAATAAGACTTACGATCTGTTTTCAAATAACAACAAACGAACACCGCCGGACATCATAAGCCCTGATAAGCTATGTTCATCAAATTGTAGGGTACCTTAAGTTGGGGCAGATCACTCCTTCGTGTGTCGCCGTGCGGTGTGCGCACGCGCAAACGTATTGCCGGGACGGGCGCCGCCCCCGTGCTTTCGGAGGACCGGTGTGGTGACTTGATGTGTGGCGTCATCCCGAAGTTTTGGGGGGGCAAGGAGCGCACTCGCGCGACGATCTACCGGCGCATTAGGGCCCTAAAGCAGCCCGTTGTTCAACAAGCACGAACGCCCTCCGCTACACGCTCAAAATGTCCACGATCCGGATCAGGTCCGGGTGGATGACTTTGTTCTTCGTGATGCACTCTTTGAAGGGCGTATAGACCAGTTGGTTGTTCACCACCCCGGCCATCACGTTGGCCATGCCGTTCATGAGCGCTTCAACCGCCCCCACGCCCAAGCGGCTGGCCAGGATGCGGTCCATCGCCGTGGGGGAGCCGCCGCGCTGCACGTGCCCCAGGATCGTGACGCGGTAGTCGCCGTACGGCATCTGCTCTTTTACCTTCTCGGCAATCTCGCTGGCGTTGCCCAGTTCGTCGCCCTCGGCCACCACGATGATCGAAGAGGTCTTGGAGCGGTTAAAGCCCTGCCGGAGGGTCTCGATCACGTCCTGGAAGGTCGTCAGCGTCTCGGGCACCATGATCAGCTCCGCGCCGCCGCCGATACCCGACTCGATGGCCAGATAGCCCGAGTCGCGGCCCATCACCTCGATGAAGAAGATGCGGTCGTGCGAGTCGGCCGTGTCGCGCACCTTGTCGATGGCGTCAAGCGCCGTGTTTACCGCCGTGTCGAAGCCGATGGTGTAGTCCGTGCCGTAGAGGTCGTTGTCGATGGTGCCCGGCGCACCCACCGTGGGCAGCCCGAACTCGTCGTGGAAGATGCTCGCGCCCGTGAAGGTGCCGTCGCCGCCGATGGCCACCAGCCCGTCGATGTCGAGGCGCTTGAGGTTGTCGTACGCCTGCCGACGGCCCTCTTTGGTGCGAAACTCCTGGCTGCGGGCCGACTTCAGGATGGTGCCGCCCCGCTGCACGATGTTGCTGACGGAAAAGGAGGTCATCGGGAAGATGTCGCCTTGGACCATCCCGTTGTAGCCCCGTTTGATGCCGAACACTTCGAGCTTATGGTAGACGGCCGTGCGGACCACCGCCCGGATACAGGCGTTCATACCGGGCGCGTCGCCACCGGAGGTAAATACGGCGATTCTTTTCATGCGGTCGATTAGGGGGGTTAGCGGTGCCGCCCGCGCGGTGGAGGGTAGCGCGCCGGTACCGCCCAAAACTAAAAAGATTCTGGGCGGCGGGGTGCCC
>JBARYS010000018.1:0-1702 GCA_049648155.1 Catalinimonas sp.
GGGCACCCCCGCGCTGGTCGAACGCGTACGTCGCGACCTGGCCTACGAGGGGTTGATCCTGACCGACGCCCGGCGGCGGGCCGGCGACGACCGCCGGTTTCGCAACAGTGGCAACACCGTGGCAGCACTCGGGGCGGGCAACGACGTGGTTTTGTTCGCGCCCGACGTGCCGGGGGCCGTCGCCGAGATCGAAAAAGCCGTCCACAAACGCCGCCTCGACCAGGCCGACCTCGACCAAAGGGTGCGCCGCGTGCTGGGCACCAAGTACCGCGCCGGGCTGCACACCGATCCGCCCGCCCCGCCCAACGACCTGGCCACCGACCTCTACCGCCGTGCCGACGCCCGCCTGAGCAGCGAGCTTTATGCCGGGGCCATCACGGTGGCGCGCAACGAGCGGGGGCTGCTGCCCTTCTTCCTGCTCGACACGACGACCTTCGCCTCGGTGGCCATCACGCCGGGCGTATCCGTGGCGACCGCCGAGGTCGACGACCCCGGCAAGCTGCTACCCTTTCAGCAGATGCTGAACCGCTACGCGCCGGTCAGACACTACCGCGTGGGCAGCAACGGCCACGACGACGCCTACCGCCGCCTGCGGGGCGCAAGCACGGTGCTGGTAGCGCTCTACCCGGCGGCCGGGCGGCCCCTCGACGACGAGGCGACCAAGTTCATCCGCCGCCTCTACCGCCGCCACGACAACGTGGTGCTGGTGCTGTTCGGCTCGCCGCACTTCTTGGGGGGGCTGGCCGAAGCGCCGCAGATCGTGTGCGCCTACGAGGACGCCGCCGCCGCCCAGAAACTCGTTCCGCAGATCCTCTTCGGCGGGCGGGGGGCTACGGGCACGCTGCCGCTGGCCGCTGCGTCGTCGCTGGGGGCGGGCACGGGCTTCCTGACGCCGACGCTGGACCGGCTGAGCTACACTGACTTTCCGGAGCTGGTAGGCATGGACCCCGACGTGCTGGCGCGCATCGACGACATCGCCCGGCAGGCCATCGCCGACCGCGCCACGCCGGGCTGTCAGATCATGGTCGCCAAGGGCGGCACCGTGGTTTGGGACGGCAACTACGGCCATCAGACCTACGCGCGGCGGCAGCCGATCACGTCCGAGACGATCTACGACATTGCCTCGGTGTCGAAGGTGGCGGGCACGTTGCAGGCGGTGATGATGCTACACGAGCAGGGGCTGATCGACATCAACCAGAAGGCGTCGCACTATTTGCCCGAGCTGCGAAGCACGAACAAGCGCAACCTGGTCATCGCCGACATCCTGTCGCACCAGGCGGGGCTGATCCCCTACATCCCGCACTACAAGCAGACCATCAGCCCGGAGGTGAGCAGCACCTACTACGCCCCCGCGCCCGACTCGCTATACAACCTGATGGTCATTCCCGGCCTCTACGCCCGGCGCGACATGGAAGAGGTGGTCTGGCGGTGGACGGTCGAGTCGGGCATGTTGCCGCGCGACCGCCGCACGCAGCGGTACCACTACAAGTACAGCGACATCGGCTTCTACATCATGAAGCGCATCGTGGAGCGGGTGAGCGACATGCCCCTGGACGAGTTCGTCGACAGTTACTTCTACCGCCCGCTGGGGCTGCCTACGCTCACCTACCGCCCGCTGGAGAAATTCTCGGCCGAACGCATCGCCCCTACCGAAAAGGACGACTACTTCCGCAACGCGCTGATTCGCGGCACCGTCCACGAC
>JBARYS010000019.1:0-7530 GCA_049648155.1 Catalinimonas sp.
CCGGTGGTTGCCGCCGCAGCGCCCGCCGCCCCGACCACGTCATGTAGCCGCTGAACACGCCGATGGCGAGTAGGAAGAAGTTGTCGCGGTGCAACGCCAACACCACCGCCGTCAAGGTCACGCCGACCATCGCCCAGAAGAAAATGAGCCCTTGCCACCGGTGCATCGGGTGCGACTTGCGAATCACCACGGCGAGCAACCCGGCGAGGAGGGCGACGAAGCCCGTCGTGGCGTGTACGACCAGCAGGGGCGTGTAGAGCGTTTCCATGTGCCGAAAGTAGCCGGGCCACGGGGGCGGCCTCCGTGATCAAACGCCGAACGGGTGGGTGGGGCAACCGAAGCGTCGGCGCGACCGCCCGAAGCGTCAGTGAACGCCGACGGCACGCACGCGCCGTGGGGCCGACGGCTGCCGGTGGTACCAGAGCAGGTTCACGGCGATCAGGATCACCACCACGCTGATGGCCAGCCAGAGGTCGGTAAACGCGCCGAACGCTTGCCCCACCGAGGGCACGAGCAGCGTACCCAGCAGGCAGGCGCACATGTGCAGAATCACCAGCACGAGGGCGGAGCGCCGCGCCCGAAAGGCCCCCCAGGCAGTGTAGAGGCCCGTGGCGACCGAGACCAACCCGACGGCCGGGGGCACCTGGCCAAACATCTGCTTCCAGATCACGCCGTAGACGGCCACCGAGGGGGAGAAGGCGGGCCAGTGGTCGATGAAAAAGACGAGCAGGCCCGTCTTGACCAAGCTGATGCTCATCAGGAGTAGGAAGCCGACCGTGAGGAAGTACATGTAGCGCATGGGGAAGCTGTCTGATACGCTGCAAGGGTACGCACCACCCCGCCGGAACGCGCCCCTATTTTGCTAAACCGCAGATTTCGGGGGGTGACCGGTCGGAAGCCGGGGCCGAAGTGCACGACCGCTACATTTGTCCGACACCTTTTTCGCTCATCACCATGCCCCGATACCACCACCTCGGCCAAATCCCCCCCAAGCGCCACACCACCTTCGCGAACCCTGCGGGCGGCTACTATTACGAGCAGTTGTTCGGCACCATCGGCTTCAGCGGCCCCTCTACGCTGCTCTACCACGTGCGCCGCCCCACGCAGCTCCGGGCCGTGGGTACCCCGCGCGACGTGCGCCCCCGCCTGGCCGTCGAAAACAACATGACACCCCGCAAGCTGATCGGCTTCGACGTGCCGCCCGCCGACGACTACCTCGACGCCCGCACGCCGCTGCTGGTGAACGGCGACATGGCCCTGGGGTTGGCCGCGCCGCGCCGTTCGCTGCGTGACTACTTCTTTAAAAACGCCGACGCCGACGAGCTGTGGTTCATCCACCGGGGCGGGGGCACGCTGCGCACGCCGCTGGGGCAGTTGCCCTTCGTGCCGGGCGACTACGTGCTGATTCCGCGCGGCACGATCTACCAGGTGGACTTCACGGGGCCGGACAACCGCCTGCTCTACGTCGAGTCGCGCACGCCGCTGCACACGCCCCGCCGCTACCGCAATCATTTCGGACAGCTCGCCGAGCACGCCCCCTACTGCGAGCGCGACGTGAAGGTGCCCGGCGCGCTGGAGACCCACGACGAGGCCGGCGAGTTCGTGATGCGCGTGAAGAAGGGCGACGCCCTGCACGAGCTGGTCTACAACACGCACCCGTTCGACGTGGTGGGGTGGGACGGCTACCTCTTCCCTTGGGCGCTGTCGATTCACGACTTCGAGCCGATCACGGGGCGCATACACCAGCCACCGCCGGTGCACCAGACCTTCGAGAGCGCCGCGTTCGTGGTCTGCTCGTTCGTGCCGCGCCTCTACGACTACCACCCCCAGGCCGTGCCCGCGCCCTACCACCATTCGAACATCGACTCCGACGAGGTGCTTTACTACGCCGACGGCGACTTCATGAGCCGCAACGACGTGGCCCCGGGGCACCTCTCCCTCCACCCGGCGGGCATTCCGCACGGCCCGCACCCCGGCGCGATGGAGCGCAGCCTCGGCAAAACCGAAACCAAGGAGCTGGCCGTGATGGTCGACACCTTCCGCCCGCTGCAACTCACCGAGCAAGCGGTCGCCATCGACGACGGCCGCTACTACCAGTCGTGGCTGTGATATGGTCCATAGCTTTCAGTCTATAGTCGATGGTCCATGGTCTATAGCGCTGACGCGTCTTCGGCTTCCGCACTAACATCGACTATCGATCATTGACTATCGATCATTGACTATCGGCCGTTGATCAAAGGCCATCAACCAACTTACCGTGCGTGCGCGGGCATCGCGTCCATGTTGCGGTACATGAAGGCAAACACGTCGGCGTACTCGTCGATGATCTTTGAGGTGGGCTTGCCCGCGCCGTGGCCCGCCTTCTCTTCGATGCGGATCAGCACGGGGGTTTCGCCGGCGTGCTTTTCTTGCAGCGTGGCGGCGAACTTAAATGAGTGGGCGGGCACCACGCGGTCGTCGTGGTCGGCGGTGGTGACCAGCGTGGCGGGGTAGCTCACGCTGTCGCGGACGTTGTGCACCGGCGAGTAGCCGCGCAGGTACTCGAACATCTCCCGGCTCTGGTCGGCGTTGCCGTAGTCGGAGGTCCAGCCCGCACCCGCCGTGAACTTGTGGAAGCGCAGCATGTCCATCACCCCCACGGCGGGCAGCGCCACGGCGGCCAGGTCGGGGCGCTGCGTCATCGTTGCCCCCACCAGCAGGCCGCCGTTCGAGCCGCCCGCGATCGCCATCTTCTCCGGCGAGGTGTAGCCCTCTTTCTGTAGGTACTCGCCGGCGGCGACGAAGTCGTCGAACACGTTCTGCTTCTGCATCTTGGTGCCCGCCTCGTGCCAAGCCTCACCGTACTCGCCGCCGCCGCGCAGGTTGGGCAGGGCGTAGACGCCGCCGTTCTTGAGCCAGTAGAGGCGCGTGGTGCTGAAGCTGGGCGTCAGGCTGACGTTGAAGCCGCCGTAGGCGTACAGCCAGGTGGGGTTCTGTCCGTTCAGCTCCAGCCCCTTCTGGTGGACGATAAACATCGGCACGCGCGTGCCGTCCTTGCTGGTGTAGAACACCTGCTTGGTCTCGTAGGCGTCGGGGTCGAAGCCGGGCACCTCGGGCCGGCGGAAAACCGTCGACTCACCCGTGGCAACGTCGTACTTGTAGATCGTGGTCGGGTAAGTAAACGAAGTGAAGGCGTAGAAGAGCGTCTGGTCGTCGCGCTTGCCGCCGAAGCCGCCCGCGCTGCCCAGGGCAGGCAGTTCGATTTCGCGCTCGACCTTGCCCTCGAGGTCGGCCTGATAGATGCGCGTGGAGGCATCTTTCAGGTAATCGAGGAAAAACTTGCCGCCGGCGGCCGACACCGACGTGAGCACCTCTTCGCGCTCGGGCACCACGTCGCGCCAGTTGGCGGGCGTGGGGTCGGCGGCGTCGACGCTCACCAGCCGGTAGTTCGGTGCGTCGAGGTTCGTCAGCACGTAGAGCTTGCTGCCCTCGTTGTGGACCACCGAGTGGTTCTGGTCGAAGTTGTCGACCACCGTTTGCAGCGGGGCGTTCGGCTTCGTCAGGTCTTTGATGAATAGTTGGTTGCCGCTGGTACCGTTGGCTGCCGAGATCACCAGGTAGCGATCGTCTTCGGTGGTGCCGCCGCCCACGTAGCGGAAGGGCTGCTGCTCGCCGCCGAACACCAGTTTGTCTTCCGACTGCGGCGTGCCCAGCTTGTGGTAGTAGAGCTTGTGGTGCTGGTTCTTGGCCGAGAGCGCGCTGCTGCCCTCTTCAGGCTTGTCGTACGAGCTGTAGTAAATGCCCTCCTTGCCTCGCCAACTGATGTCGCTGAACTTCACGTCCCGGAGCGTGTCCTCGATCAACTCGCCGGTCGCCACGTCCATCACCATGATCTTGCGCCAGTCCGAGCCCGACTCCGAGATGCTGTAGGCCATCAGGGTGCCGTCGTCGGTGAAGCTGGTGCCGCCCAGCGAGATCGTGCCGTCCTCCGAAAAGCCGTTTGGGTCCAGAAACACTTCCGGCTCGCCGTCGAGCTCCTCCACGCGGTAGATCACGCTCTGGTTCTGGAGGCCGTCGTTCTTTGAAAAGTAGTAGGCGTCGCCACGGCGGGCGGGCGTGCCGTACTTGGCGTAGTTCCACATCTGGGTCAGCTCTTCCTCGATGGCGTCGCGAAACGGAATCTGATCCAGGTAGCCGCGTGTGACTTGGTTTTGAGCGCTCACCCAGTCGGCGGTCTCGGCCGAGAGGTCGTCTTCAAGCCAGCGGTAGGGTCGGCCACCTCGACGCCGAAATAGGTGTCGACGGTGTCGACGCGGCGGGTGGTGGGGTACGTCAGGGTGGTCTTCTTTTCCACGGGTTCACGGGTCGGTTGGCAGGCGGCCACGGCAGCGAGCAAGACCGCCGGTAGAGCTGGAATACGCATAATGGAGAGAGTTAGGCGTTAAAAGTACGGACCGGCGTGGGGAAGACGGAGCGGGCCGACCGCGCGGACAGGAAATATCCGGGGCGGCATCTAAACCGGTTCATAATTAAACTCGTTTCACTACAAAGCCCTTTGCTTATCCAGAGGCGACGGGCTTTGACGTAGCGTGCCATAGTGCCGCCGGACCGTGATGGGACCACACTTTTTAAACTGTTGACGCGATGACTCCTACCGACGGGCCGCCGCTGCGGATTTTACTGTTGGAAGACGCCGAGACCGACGCAGAAATGATCAAGCGCTTGTTGCTGCGCTTGCAAGACCGCCCCGCCGAGGTGCACGTGGTTGACAACCGCCGGGATTTTGTGCGCGCGTTCGAAACCCAACTGCCCGACTTAGTGCTGGCCGACTATACCGTGCCGGGGTTCAACGGGCGGGAAGCGCTGCGCTGGGTGCGGGCGCACTGGCCGCTGCTGCCGTTCGTGTTCGTGACGGGCACGTTGAGCGAAGAGCGTGCCGTGGAGACGCTGCGCGAGGGAGCCAACGACTTTCTGCTGAAGGACAACCTGGAGCGGCTTGGCTTCTCGATACGGCGGGCGCTGCACGACGCCGAGAAGAGCCGCGACCGCGATCGGGCGGAACGGGCGCTGCGGGCCGGCGAGGCGCAGTTCGTGAAGGTGTTCCAGGCCAACCCGCTCCCCACGGCCGTCGTCGAGTTCAGCACCGGCCGGTTTGTTGAAGCCAACGAGCGGCTGCTCACCCTGGTGAACCACACGCGCGAGGCGCTGCTGGGCAAGTCGGTACAGGCCCTCGACCTGCACGTTGACCCCGACGCGCATCAGGCGTTGATGCAAGCCGTGCGCGGCGAGCGCACGATGAGCGGCCACGAGGTGCGCCTCCGCATCGACGGCCGCACGCACGACCTGCTGCTCTCGACCGAGCGCGTGCGCCTGAACGGACGCGACTGTCTGCTCATCATGATGCTGGACGACACCGAGCGGCGGCAGACGTTCGAGCAACTGCAACGGCACGCCGAACTGCTCACCCTCAGTAACCGAGAGCTGGAGCTGTTCGCGCACATCACCTCGCACGACCTGCGCGCGCCGGTGGTGAACCTGCGCAGCCTGCTGACCATATATGAAGACAACAAACTTGGCTCGCCGCGCAACCGGGAAGTGATGCAGCGCCTCGACGAAACCGTGCGGCGGATGGAAGACACCCTCGAAGACTTGGCCGAGATTGTCGCCGCCGGTCGCCCCGAAGAGGCCTCGCGCCGCCCCCTGCGCTTCGAGGAGACCTACGAGAGCGTGCGCCGGAGCCTCGAAGAGAAGCAGATGCTGGCCGGGGCCGATCTGGCGGGCGACTTTTCGGCCGCGCCGGTGGTGTACTTCAGCCAGAAGTACCTGCGCAGTGTCTTGTTTCACCTGCTGACCAACGCCGTCAAGTACGCTCACCCCGGCCGCCCCCTACGCGTGCGGGTGCGCTCCTACCCGGAGGGAGAGCGGGTCGTGCTGGCGGTGTCGGACAACGGCCGCGGCATCGACATGCGGCAGAACGGCGAAAAACTCTTCGAACTCCACCGCCGCTTTCACACCGACGTACCCGGACGCGGGCTGGGGCTTTACCTCTTAAAGACGCAGCTCGAAGCGCTGGGCGGCCACGTGCGGGTCGACAGTCGCCCCGGCCGGGGCACCGAGTTTTTTTGCTACTTTCTCTCGCCAACCCCCGCAGCATGAGTACCTCCCGCATCGTGATGATCGTCGACGACGACCAGGTTCACCACTTCATCTACTCCGAAATGGTTGCCGAGACGCAACTGGCCCACAGCGTGCTCTCACATTACGACGGGCGGGGTGCCCTCGACTACCTCAAGCAGCACCAAGACACCGCCGCACAACTCCCCGACTTGATTCTGCTTGACCTGAACATGCCGCGCATGAACGGTTGGGAATTTCTGGACCTCTACGCAGATCTCTGCTCTTCGCTGGCCAAGTGCCCACGCGTATTGGTGCTCTCCTCGACGGTCTACCAGAAAGACATCGACCGCGTGCTGGCCCACGAGCACGTCGCCGAGTTCGTGCCCACGCCCGTCACCGAAGCCAAGCTGCTGCGCATCCGCAAAAAGTATTTCGCCGACGCTTCCTGAGCCTTGCGGCCGTAGCGCCCCGTTCCGCCCCGGGTGGGCACTTTTCCACAGGCTCAGGTGGATAAAACGACCCTCGGTCGGCCCGGCCGTTCTGCCCCGGCGGGTTACATTTGTCGGCTATGGCCGACAACCGATCACGCTCTACCAAGAAAAGCCTGAAGAGTAACATTCAGGGGCGGCTGCGTGGGTCGGACTTTTTACAGGAGCTCGGCAAATTGCCCCCACAGGCCGTGGAAATGGAGGAAGCCGTGCTCGGCGCGCTCATGCTGGAACGTGACGCGCTGACGGCCGTAGTCGACATCCTCCGGCCCGAGAGCTTCTACAAAGAGTCGCACCAGCGGATCTACGCGGCCATCGTGGCGCTCTTCCAGAAGTCGCAGCCCGTCGACATGCTGACGGTGAGCAACGAAATCCGCGCACGCGGCGAGACCGACCTGATCGGCGGCTCGTACGTGCTCTCCGACATCACCAGCAAGATCAACTCGGCGGCCAACGTCGAGTACCACGCGCGCATCATCGCCCAGCAGGCCATCAAACGTGAGCTGATCCGCATCGCCACCGAGGTGCAGCGCGACGCCTACGAAGACACCGTCGACGTGTTCGAACTGCTGGACCGCGCCGAGCAGTCGCTCTTCAGCGTCTCGGAGTCGAACGTGCGGAAGAACTACGCCCGCATGACCGACCTGATGATGAACGCCATCGAGGAGCTCAAGGCCAAGAAAGAGCACACCGACGGCCTGACCGGCGTGCCGAGCGGCTTCACGAGCTTGGACCGCCTTACGTCGGGCTGGCAGAAGTCGGACCTGGTGATCCTGGCGGCGCGGCCGGGCATGGGCAAGTGCCTCGGCAAGGGCACGCGCGTGTTGATGTACGACGGCACGCTGCGCAACGTCGAGGACGTCCGTGTGGGCGATCTGCTGATGGGCGACGATAGTACCCCCCGCCGGGTGCTTTCGCTGGCGCGCGGCCGCGAACCCATGTACTG
>JBARYS010000020.1:0-15508 GCA_049648155.1 Catalinimonas sp.
GTGTGGTGGCGGCGGCCAGCTACGAGGCGCGGCGCTTCGGGGTGCGCTCGGCCATGCCGAGCAGCACGGCCCGGCGGTGCTGTCCGGACCTGCTCTTCGTGCCGACGCGCTTCGAGGTTTACCGCGCGGTGTCGCAGCAGATTCGCGAGATTTTTTACGACTACACCGACCTGGTGGAGCCACTCTCGCTCGACGAAGCTTACCTCGACGTGACGGAAAACAAGCGGGGCTGGGCGTCGGGCACACACGTGGCGACCGACATCCGGCGGCGCATCCGGGAGGCGACGGGCCTGACGGCTTCGGCGGGCGTGTCGTTCAACAAATTTCTGGCGAAGACGGCCTCCGACTGCCACAAACCCGACGGCCTGACGGTGATCCGCCCCGACCAGGCGGCGGCGTTCCTGGCCGCGCTGCCCATCGAGCGCTTCCACGGCGTGGGTCCGAAGACCGCCGCCCGCATGCGGGCCTTGGGCATCAACGGCGGTGCGGACCTGCTGACGTGGCCCGAGGCGGAGCTGGCGCGGCAGTTCGGCAAGGCGGGCCGGCACTACTACCGCATCGTGCGCGCCGACGACGACCGCCCCGTCAACCCCGACCGCATCCGGAAGTCGGTCGGCAAAGAGAGCACGTTTCACACCGACCTACACGACACCGACGAGATCCGCGACGCCCTGCGCCGCCTCACCGACCGCGTCTGGGAGCGGGTGGACGCGCTGAGCACCTACGGCCGCACCGTGACGCTGAAGGTTAAGACGCCCGACTTCCGGCTGCTCACGCGCAGCGTCTCGTTCCAGACCGAAGTGCGCTCGCCTGCGGCCCTGCTCGAAGCGGTGCTGCAACTGTTGGACGCCCACCGGGAGGAGTTCGAGGCGGCACGGCTGCTGGGGGTGGCGGTCTCGAATCTGGAAGGCACCGGCGAGGCCGAAACCCCGGGTCGGCAGCTCCATCTCTCGTTCGAAGCGCCGGAAGAGTGACCACCCAGGTTCGCCCGCCGGGCCACAACTCCCCCCGGACCTTCCGCGTACGATTCGACTGGACTTCACGGACTTATCTCCCCTCTTCATGACCCAACCCGTTGGCTCCCGACCCGTCGGCGACGCCGGTTCGACCCGCTACCGCTTCACCGTCTGGGCCCCCGCCGCCAAACACGTGCTCCTGTCCCTGTCGGCTCCGCACGTCCGCCAGGTCGAGATGCAACGCGACCTGGTCGGCTACTGGTCGGCCGAGATCGACGGGGTGACTCCCGACACCCGCTACGCTTACGTGCTGGACGGCACCCGCCGCCCCGACCCCGCCTCGCGCGCGCAGCCCGGGGGCGTCCACGCCGACTCGGCGGTGGTCGATCCGCACTTCGATTGGCAAGACGATGGCTGGCAGGCCCCCGACCAGCAAGACTGGGTAATCTACGAGTTGCACGTGGGCACCTTCACACCGGCGGGCACCTTTGAGGCGATCATCGGCAAGCTCGACCACCTGCGGGCGCTGGGCGCGAACGTGATCGAGCTGATGCCCATCTCGCAGTTTCCCGGCAACCGCAACTGGGGCTACGACGGCGTCTACCCCTACGCCGCGCAGGCTTCGTACGGCGGCGCGGCGGGCCTCAAGCAACTGGTGGACGCCTGCCACGCGGCGGGGATAGCGGTGATCCTCGACGTGGTCTACAACCACATGGGGCCCGAGGGCAACTACCTGCGCGACTTCGGCCCTTACTTCACCGACAAGCACCAGACGCCCTGGGGCGAGGGGCTGAACTTCGACGACCGCCACGCCGACCCGGTGCGGGCCTTTTTCGTGGAAAACGCGCTGATGTGGCTCGGAGAGTTTCGGCTGGACGGACTGCGCCTCGACGCCGTGCACGCCATCAAAGACCAGAGCGCCCGCCACCTGCTGCAAGAAATCTCGGACGGCACCCGCGCGCTGGAAGAGCACACCGGACGCCGGAAGGTGCTGATCGCCGAGTGTGACCTCAACGACCCCCGCTACCTCGCGCCGACCGCGCAGCACGGCCTGGGCATGGACGGCCAGTGGATTGACGAGTTTCACCACGCCCTGCACGCCCTGCTGACCGGCGAACGACTGGGCTACTACGAGGACTTCGGTACGCTCGACCACCTGCGGCGAACCTTCGAGGGGGCGTACGTCTACGCCGGCGAGTACTCGGCGCACCGGCAGCGTCTGTTCGGGGCCGACGCCTCGCACCTGCCCACGCACCGGTTTGTGGCCTTCGCGCAGAACCACGACCAGGTGGGCAACCGCATGATGGGCGACCGGCTGGCGACACTGGTGCCCCCCGAGGCACTGCGGCTGGCCGCCGCCGCGCTGCTGCTCTCGCCCTACGTGCCGATGCTGTTCATGGGCGAAGAGTGGGGCGAGACCAACCCGTTCCTTTATTTTGTCAGCCACACTGACCCCGCCCTGGTGCAGGCCGTCCGCGAGGGGCGCGCCCGCGAGTTTGCCGCCTTCCAGCGCGAGGGACACACCGTGCCCGACCCACAGGGCGAGGCGACCTTCGAACGCTCTAAGCCCGACTGGAACTTCGAAGCCGACGCCGGGAAGAAGCAAATCCTCGCCTACCACCGCCACCTGCTGCAACTGCGCTCTGACCACCCGGCCCTGGGCTGCGCCCCGCGTGAGACGATGGAGGTCCGCACCGACCCTGGCACGGACACGCTCTTCCTGAAGCGGAGTGGCGGGGGCAAAACCCTGCTGTGCGTGTTCAACTGCGGCGAACACCAGCGTTCGAACATTTGGACGGAGCCGGGCACCTGGCAACGCTTGCACGCTTCGAACGAAGTCCGGTGGGGCGGCAACGGCACCCTGCCGGAAGAGACCCTGCGAGAGGGCGACGCCTACTTCGTGCCGCCCTACGGGGTGCTGGTGTACGAACGGACGGCGGCACCGGGCGCGTAGGCACCGCCCACCACACCAACCCGACTCCGCTTACCTTCGTGGCATGAGCCAGAACGCCTCCGCCGTTACGCTGCACGACCGCATCTTCGTCCCCTACGTCGGCACCGAAGAGCTGGAGAGCCACGTGGCCGCCCTCGCCGAGCGGATCACCACCGACTACGCCGGCAAGAATCCCCTCTTCGTGGTGGTGCTCAACGGGGCCTTCTTCTTTGCCGCTGAGCTGCTCAAGCGCGTCGCGACCGACTGCGAGGTGACGTTCGTGAAGTTGGCTTCCTACCAGGGTACGGAGAGCACCGGCAAGGTCACCGAGGTGATGGGCCTGAGCGAGGAGCTGAGCGGGCGGCACGTGATCGCGGTCGAGGACATCGTCGACACGGGCCTGACGCTGCACGGCCTGCTCGAATCGTTGCAAAAGCACGGTCCCGCCTCGCTGGCCGTCGCCACGCTTTTGCTCAAGCCCCGGGCGCTGCGGCACCCCGTCGTGCTCGACTACGTCGGCCTGAAGATCGACGACCGCTTCGTGGTGGGTTGGGGGCTGGACTACGACGGCCTGGGGCGCAACCTGCCGCAGCTCTACCAAGAGAGCACGTAGGGCGTTCCGCGCCCGATGGGTTATTTTCGCCTTCCCGCCAAGCGGCCTACATACACAACTAACCTCCACCGTTTCTCATGCTGAACATCGTACTCTTTGGCCCGCCCGGCGCGGGCAAGGGCACCCAGAGCCTCAACCTGATCAACCGCCACGAACTGGTACACCTTTCGACCGGCGACCTGCTCCGCTCGCAGATCGCAGCGGGTACGGCGCTGGGGCTGCAAGCGAAGCAACTGATGGACCAGGGCATTCTGGTGCCCGACGAGGTGGTGATCGGCATGATCGAGTACAAGCTGGCCGAGCATCAAGGGGCGAAAGGCTTTATCTTCGACGGCTTCCCGCGCACCACGGCGCAGGCCGAGGCACTCGACGTGCTGCTGGCCCGCCACGACACGTCCATCAGCGGAATGATCGCCCTCGAAGTGCCCGAAGAAGAGCTCGTGCAGCGCCTTCTGCAACGCGGCGCGACCTCGGGCCGCCCCGACGACCGGAACGAGGAGTTGATCCGCACGCGCGTGGGCGAGTACAACCGCAAGACGCTGCCCGTGGCCGACTACTACCGTGCGCAGGGTAAGTACCACGCGGTGGACGGCGTGGGCGCCATCGACGAGATCTCGACGCGCATCGGCGAGCGCGTGGCGGCGCTGCATACGTTGTGAGCATGACTCTGAAGAACGACCTGCTGCTGCGCACCGTGCGCGGCGAGGCCACCGAACGCACGCCCGTCTGGCTGATGCGGCAAGCCGGGCGCATCCTGCCCGAGTACCGCGCCGTGCGCAACCGCCTCAGCGGCTTCGTGGAGCTGGCCACCACGCCGCACCTGGCCGCCGAGGTGACCATACAACCCGTGGACCGGCTCGACGTGGACGCGGCCATCATCTTTTCCGACATCTTGGTGATTCCTGAGGCGATGGGCCTGCCCTACGAGATGGTCGAGAAACGCGGCCCGCACTTCCCCCGCACCGTCCGGACGGACGACGACGTCAAGACCCTGCGCGTGGCCGACGTGGAGAGCGACCTGGGCTACGTGCTGGAAGCCATCCGCCTGACAAAACGAGCGCTTGACGGGCGCGTGCCGCTGATTGGGTTTGCTGGGGCACCCTGGACCATCTTCGCTTACATGACGGAGGGCGGAGGGTCGAAGACGTTCTCTCAGGCCCGCCGGCTGCTCTACCAGCACCCGGATTTGGCGCATTCGCTCTTGCAGATGATCACCGACAGCACCGTGTCTTACCTTCGGGCGCAGGTGGCCGCCGGGGCCGACCTGGTGCAGGTGTTCGACTCATGGGCGGGGCTGCTGGGTCCGGACGAGTACCGCGCCTTCTCTCTGCCCTACCTAGCGCGCATCGCGGCGGCCGTCGACGAAGTACCCGTGACGCTCTTCGCCAAGGGCGCGCACTACGCCGTGGCCGACTTAGCAGCGCTCGCCTGCAACACCGTGGGGTTGGACTGGACTCAAGACCCGGCGGCGGCACGGCAAAAGGTCGGTCCGCACCGGGCGTTGCAGGGCAACCTGGACCCGTGCGTGCTCTACGGATCGTTCGACGAGATTCGAGCGCAAACCCGACGGATGCTCGACGCCTTCGGGCCGCGCGGTCACGTGGCCAATCTGGGCCACGGTGTCTATCCCGACACCGACCCGGATCGGGTGCGCTGCTTTGTCGACGCGGTGAAGGAGCTTAGTGCTCGGTAGTCACAACTTACGTCCGCCTCCGGTGCTGCCGCTTAGTTCTTACGACGACGATCACAACCGCAAACACCTGCTGCACAAAGCCGATGATTGTCAACCCACTAGCCGTCTGTCGCTGCGCCCCGTCCGTGATCGCAAAAACGCCGAAGATCAACAGCGCGTAAAGCTTGAATCAAAGGTAGTTGTCTATGAATAGGGCGATTCCACGAAAGGATAAGTTAGTCATCTTTATGAGGGCTTTACATGAGATCGATCGGCAAGTATGATCATAAGGGTGAAAACCGTCACCTCGTTTAAATCCCCTTCAGAACGATCTTGATTTGGCACTAAAAGGTTCTTAGAAAAAAAACAAAGATTCCATGCCCAACATCTTAATTATCGACGACGAACGCAGCATCCGAAGCACGCTGAAGGAAATTCTGGAGTACGAAAGCTATCAGGTCGACGAGGCTAAGGACGGCGAAGAGGGGCTGATGCTCTTCAAAAAGAACGACTACGACGTGGTGCTGTGCGACATTAAGATGCCTAAGATGGACGGGCTGGAGGTGCTGGACCGCGCCATGCTCGAAGGCAAAGAGACGCAGTTCATCATGGTGTCGGCGCACGGCACCATCGAGACGGCCGTCGACGCCACCAAGCGGGGCGCGTTCGACTTTATCCAGAAGCCGCCCGACCTGAACCGGCTGCTGCTGACGGTGCGCAACGCGCTGGACAAGTCGAACCTGGTGGTCGAAACCAAGACGCTGCGTAAGCGCGTGGCGCGCGGTGAGATCATGGTCGGCGAGTCGGACGCCCTAACGCGGGTGCGCGAGACGGTCGAGAAGGTGGCCCCCACCGAGGCGCGGGTGCTCATCACCGGCCCCAACGGCTCGGGCAAGGAGTTGGTCGCCAAGGCGCTGCACCGCCGCAGCGGGCGCGCCGACAAACCGATGATTGAGGTGAACTGCGCGGCCATTCCCAGCGAGCTGATCGAGAGCGAACTGTTCGGCCACGAGAAGGGCGCGTTCACCTCGGCCAACAAGCAGCGCATCGGCAAGTTCGAGCGGGCGCACGAGGGCACGCTTTTCCTCGATGAGATCGGCGACATGAGCCTGTCGGCGCAGGCCAAGGTACTGCGGGCACTGCAAGAGCACAAGATCACCCGCGTGGGCGGCGACAAAGAGATCAACGTGAACGTGCGCGTGCTGGCGGCTACCAACAAAAACCTGCGCGAGGAGATTGAAGAGAAGCGCTTTCGCGAGGATCTTTACCACCGCCTGTCGGTCATCCTGATCCACGTGCCGCCCCTCAACGAGCGCCGCGACGACATCCCCCTGCTGGTGGAGAAGTTTCTGGACGACCTGGCCGGCGAGTACGGCACCGCGCCGAAGGCCATCGCACCCGGCGCACTCGACTACCTCCGGGAGCTGAACTGGACGGGCAACGTCCGCGAACTACGCAACGTGGTGGAGCGGCTGGTGATCCTGTCCGGCGCGAAGATCACCGAGAGCGACGCCCGCACCTACGCCGGGGTGGGCCGGTAGCGGGGCTAGCTCAACTCCCGCCCCACCTTTTCGAGCAGGCGCTTGGTGGCCAGAATGCCTTCGACCTCCACGCCGCCGCCCTCGTACTCGATGCCGATGTGACCGGTGTAGCCTGCTTCCTTGACGATGCGCAGCATCCGGCGGTAGTCGATGTTGACCTCCGCACCGCTCGCGTCGAACTCGTGCGCCTTGGCGCTGACGCCCTTCGCCCAGGGCATCAGCTCCCGAACTCCTTTGTAGCGGTCGTACGTCTCGCCCTCGCGGACGTGAAAGTTGCCGAAGTCGGGCAGCGTGCCGCAGTGCGGGCTGTCGACCCGCCGGATCACCCCGGCCAGCCAAGAGCCGACTGACGAGTAGCCGCCGTGGTTCTCGACGATGACGTCGACGCCCTGCTTGGCACCGTACTCCGTCAGCCGCGACAGCCCATCGACGGCGGCCTCCTGCACCTGTTCGGCAGTCCCCTCCCCGTAGGCGTTCGCGCGGATCGAATGGCAGCCGAGGTGTCGGGCGGCGTCGACCCAGCGGCGATGGTTCGCCACGGCTTGTCCACGCCGCGCCGCGTCAAGGTCAGCCAGCGAGCCCTCGCCGTCCACCATGATCAGCACGCTGCGCACGTTGTGGTCCGCACAGCGCTGTTTGAGCTGGTCCAGGTAGTCCGCGTCGGTGCTTTTGAAGAATTTACTGACGTACTCGACCGCACCGATGCCGAAGCGCTCGCGGGTCGTCTGCGGAAAATCGAGGTGGTCGAGAGCACCGGATTGCAGGGCCCGGTGCAACGACCACTCTGCCAGCGAGATGTCGAAAAAAAGCTCATTGGCCGCTGCGGCGGGCCACGTCAGGCCAACGGCTCCCAGCGCCAGACCGGCTCCGGCGGCGCGTTTCAGAAAGTTCCTACGGGTGGTGGTGATAAACATGACGAAAGGCTGGGTATGGTGGGTGATGGTTAGTGAAACGCCTACTCGTCGAGTTGCAGGCGCACAACGTTGCCCGGCACGAGCTTCCGGCCCGGCGGCAGCGACTGCTTCCGGACGCGCCCGTGCCCGGTGTGTTCGACGCGCGCGCCCTTATTTTCCAGCAGAAAGAGCGCATCGCGTAGCGTCATGCCCCGCACGTCGGGCATTTGGCCGGGCGGGGCCTCCTCGTTGCGCCAACGGATGGCCTCCCCGTCGATGGCCGCCCGTACCCATTCGTCGCCGGGGTCGGAGAGTCGGTTTTCGATGCCCAGCGTGTTGCAGAGCAGGTGTAGATCGTGGTAATAGCCCGCCTGAATCACCGGAAAGGTACCCGGCACGGGCTGCCCCGGTGCCATGGCACGGTGCAACGACACGTCGAGGCCGTAGACCTTGTCGGCCACCTCCTTGAAGACGGGCGCGGCCACGTCGCTGCCGTAGCGGAGCGCCCCCTTCGGGTCGTCGATCACCACGATGCAACTGTAACGCGGCGCGTCGGCCGGAAAGTAGCCCGCAAACGAGGTGTAATAGTCCTTCGTGTAGTGACCATCCTTGATCTTCTGTGAGGTGCCCGTCTTGCCCGCCACGGGGTAAGCGGCGTTGCTGATATTGTGGGCCGTACCGCGCGCCACCACGCCCGTCAGCATCCGGTGTAGCTTTTGACGCGTCGCTTCCGAACAGATGCGCTCGCGGATCACCTCCGCCTCGTAGCGCTCCACCACCCGGTCGGCGCGGCGCACCTCGCGCACGATGATGGGGCGAATCATCTTCCCTCCGTTCGCCACCGCGTTGTAGAACGTGAGCACGTGCAGCGGTGAGAGTTGTAGTTCGTAGCCCACCGACATCCAGGGCAGCGTGATGCCGCTCCAAGAGTGGTCGTCGGGGTTTTTCACGTAGGGAGAGGCCGCGCCGACCATCTGAAAGCCCAGCGGTTCGGTCAGCCCGAAGCTGCGGATGTAGTCCACGAAGCGGTCGCGCCGGCTGTCGAACACTTGCTCGGTGAGCCGCGCGACGGCCACATTCGACGACTTCTCGAAGGCCTCTTGCAGCGTGATGGTACCGTAACCGCCGCGCCGTGAGTCGCTCAATACTTTGCCGCGGAAGGTATGCTGCCCCGCGCCGGTCGCGATGGTATCGTCGGGCGTGAGATTCGTCTCTTCGAACAGCGCCATGTAAGAGGCCAACTTAAAGGTCGACCCCGGCTCGGTGCGCCCGGCCACGGCGTAGTTATAGCGCTCGGCGTAGAAGCTCTCAGATTGCTTCTTCAGGTTGGCGATGGCCTTAATGTGGCCCGTGGCGACCTCCATCATCACCACGCAGCCCCACTCGGCATCGTGTTTGCGCAGGGCGCGCCGCAGGGCCGTCTCGGCCACGTCCTGCAGGTTCACGTCGATGGTCGTGACGATGTCCAGCCCCTCTTCCGGCTTGATGCCCTCGTCGACCGGCTTCCAGAGGCCGCCCACCGTCCGCTGAAAGAGCGCCATGCCGTGCTTGCCGGCCAGTTGTGGGTTGAAGCTGTACTCCAGCCCCGCCCCCTGGTTAGTCTCGTTGACGAAGCCCACCGTGCGTCGCGCCAACGTCGAAAACGGATGGTAGCGGCGGTTAGCCCGCTCGAAAATCACGCCGCCGCGCATCCGTCCCGCGCGGAACAGCGGCCACCCGAGCATTCGCTTCTTGGTTTGGTAGTCGACCGGGCGGCGGTTCAGGTAGATGAAGCGCTGCCCCCGGCGGCGATAGCCCCTGATCTTGCGGGCGTACTCCGTCGGCGTCTTGTCTCGAAAGTGGCGCGCGAGCAGCAGAGCCAGTGAGTCGATGCTCGACTCAAACAGCGCCTCGTCGGCCACGCTCGGGTCGAGCGCCACGCGGTAGAAGGGCAGCGAGGTAGCCAGCAAACTGCCGTTGTCGGAGTAGATGTTGCCCCGCGTGGCTTTGACTTCCCGGTAGCGCAGTTGGTTGCTCTCGGCGATGGCCCGCCAGTACTTGCCCTCGATGGTCTGCAGATAGACGATGCGCAGCACCACGGCCACTGCAATCAGCAGCACGAACAAGAAGGCGATGCGCGCCCGCAGCAGGATGGAGGTCTTGGTCTTCATCGCACGCAAGGTACGGGGCGTAGTGTGTTCAAAATTGCCTCCGGTTGCTCTCCCCCCGGTCGTCGTAGGGGCGGAAGTCCAGGTTGCGGTTCTCTTGTTGCAGCAGTTGATACCAGTTCTCGTTCCGGAACTCGCCGAGGGCGTCCGAGTGCAGCAGGCGGTAGTTATTGTTACCCAGGTTTTCCTGCACGAACACGAAGACACGGTCGCTCTGCGGCGGGTTGTCGATGCGCGGGTAGCGCCAGACCTCGAACGGCCGCAGCTTGCCGTTCTCCATCGAGCGGCGTTCGCGGTACGTGTACTCATCTTCGATCAGGCTCGGGCGGCCGTATTGCAGATAAACCCGCCCCCGGTCGGTATCGTGGGCGCGCATGGCCTGCGTGGCGTACTCTTTCTCGGCAATGTTCAGCCGCTCCAGGTAGTCGCGGTAGCCGAACTCAGGGTCCAGCGCGTCGCGCTCCCGCCAGAATCGGTAGAGCCAGTCGCGCATCTGCTCGGCCCTACCGGTACCGACAAGGTGCGAGAGCACGCCCGCTTCGTCGGCGGTGGCGATGGGTTGGAGGGCGGGCAGAAACCAGCGCAGGTGTTCGAGGGTCAGGTCGGCGGCAAACGTGCCCTTGAGGTCCAGCAGCCCCCGCCGACCGGTGGCGACCGCAGCCGTGGTGAGGCGTGGGTTGCTCCGCTGGAAGAAGGCCTGCTGCTCGGCCAGCACCCGCTGTTGCGGGTCCAGCGCGGTCGTTCGCAGAAAGTAGTTGCCCGACGGCAGGTCCGCCACGTCGAACTCGGCCAGCAGCACCCCCACCCCGTCGGCCTCACGCCGCTTAAAGGCCGCGTAGGGCGCGACCACGCGCTCGGTGGCAGCGTCCAGAATCTGGTAGGTCAGCAAGTAAGGCGCGCCCACACCCAGCGTGTCGGCCACCCCGTAGATCTCGGCGAAGAACCGCACCCGGTCCTCACTTTCGGGATAAAAGAGGCTACCCCACGGGGTGAGGGCCATGCCGTGCCGCACGTTCGAGGCGTCGGTGGTATCGGGGTGATAGTCGGCCAGCAGTTGGATATCGCTGAAGTGCGTTCCCGCCGGGGGGGGCAGCGCCACCGGCTCCTGCACGTCGAGCAGCGGCAGGGAGTCGGCCCGGTGGCGGTCGCGAGCAACCAAGTGCAGGGTGTACCGGCCGTGTGGGGCCACCACGGGCGCTTGCAGGCTGACGTACAGCGTGTCGCCGCGCGGGGCGCTCAGTTCGGGCGAGTGGACCTCGTAGCGCCGTGCGAACACCGGCAGCGAGTCGGCGTTGAGCAGTTGCAGGTCGACCGCCACGTCGGCACGGTAGGTGGCACCGTCCGCCACCGGGGCAAACGCGAGCGCCGCGCCTTCGAAGCGGACAAAAACTTCCAAGCGAGTGTTCGCCTCATCGTGCTGAAAGCGGTGGTAGACCACGGTGGCCGCCGGGCGCTGCGCCGCGAGCGCGCTCACCAACAAAAGGTTGACAATCAGGCAGATGAATCGAAGCATACGTGCACGTCGAGGATCAAGAAGCGATGAAATCATAAAGATAACTTATCTCCGTAAGTTTTAAGGCAGGATATGAGTAACCCACGGCCCCTCTTGATCGAAGCGCACTACCTGCCCTGCCTGGCGTACTTCGGGGCGCTCTTGCTGGCCGGCGGTCACCTCCGGCTCGAAGCGCACGAGACGTACCAAAAGCAGACGGCACGCAACCGTTGCTACGTGCGCGGGCCGCACCGCGTGGAGCGCCTCACGCTGCCTGTGCCCCGCGAGGCGAAGCGCCAAAATATCCGCGACGTGCGCCTAGAAGATACTTCCTGGGGCGCTACACACTGGCGCGCGCTGCGAACGGCCTACGGCAAGTCGCCTTTCTTCGAGTTCTTTGCCGACGGCTTCCACGCGCTGTACGCAGACCCGCCGCAGTGGCTTTGGGAGGCCAACCGGCGCTTTCTGTCACAATGTCTGCAATGGCTCGAACTGCCCGCCACTGTGACGGAGACAAACGCCTACGCTCACGCTGCACCTGACACGTGGGACTTACGTTCGGCGCTGCACCCCCGCCGGGAGGAGAGTTGGCGACCTTTTTTTCGTACCGTACCTTACCGACAGGTTTTTGGAGAGATGTTTGCCCCGAACCTGAGCGTTGTGGACCTGATGTGCTGCGAAGGTCCCGCTGCGCTCTCCCTACTGAAACAGTCGATAGGTGAGAGCGTTTGAGTAAAAAAGCCCCGCACTGCGTCGTCCGGCGGACCGATCCCCGCCGTTTTGCCTTTGACAGTTGGTTTTTTTACATACTTTTAGTTTCTACGAAATATCGTTATCCAGATAGCTATGGAAGCAAAATTTTCGAATCGTGTAAAGGAGGTTATCTCGCTGAGCCGCGAAGAGGCGCTGCGACTTGGCCATGAATACATTGGCACCGAACACCTGCTGCTGGGCATGATCCGCGAGGGCGAGGGCGTGGCTGTCAGCCTCCTTAAAAAGATGGGCGTGCCGCTCGACGAGCTCCGTGCCTCCATCGAGCGTGCCACCAAGGGGTCAGCCACCAACAACGTGAAGAACTTGGCCAGCATCCCGCTGACGCGCCAGTCGGAGAAGGTGCTCAAGGTAACCTACCTTGAGGCAAAGAGCTTTAAGAGCGAGTTGATCGGCACCGAGCATCTGCTGCTGTCGATCCTCCGCGACGAGGACAACGTGGCTACCCAACTGCTCGAAAAGTTCAACGTGAGCTACGACGAGGTGAAGGAGGTGATGGACGACCAGAGCGTTGCGCCGACCGCGCGCTTCCCCGACACCGACGACGATGGCGACGAGCCGCGGGCGTTCGGTGGTGGGGGCGGGAGCCGCGAGAAGAGCTCGGAGAAATCGCGCACACCCGTGCTCGACAACTTCGGCCGCGACCTGACCAAGTACGCCGACGAGGGCAAGCTCGACCCCATCGTGGGGCGTGAGAAAGAGATCGAGCGCGTGGCGCAGATCCTGAGCCGTCGCAAGAAGAACAACCCGATCTTGATCGGCGAGCCGGGCGTCGGTAAGACGGCCATCGCCGAGGGGCTCGCGCTGCGCATCGTCCAGAAGAAGGTCTCGCGCGTGCTGTTTAACAAGCGGGTCGTCACGCTCGACCTCGCCTCGCTGGTGGCCGGCACCAAGTACCGCGGCCAGTTCGAGGAGCGCATGAAAGCCGTGATGAACGAGCTGGAAAAGTCGCCCGACGTGATCCTGTTCATCGACGAGATCCACACCAGCGTGGGGGCCGGCGGCGCGTCGGGATCGCTCGACGCCTCGAACATGTTCAAGCCTGCCCTGGCGCGAGGCGACATCCAATGCATCGGTGCGACCACGCTCGACGAGTACCGGCAGTACATTGAGAAAGACGGCGCACTGGCCCGACGCTTCCAACTGGTGATGGTGGACGCCACCACGCCCGAAGAGACCGTCGAGATCCTGAACAACATCAAGGAGACGTACGAGGCGCACCACCACGTCAACTACACCGAAGAGGCCGTCGACGCCTGCGTGAAGCTCTCGGACCGTTATATCTCGGACCGCTTTCTGCCCGACAAGGCCATTGACGTGCTCGACGAGGCCGGCGCGCGTGTGCACATCAACAACATCCACGTGCCGCAGGACATCCTGCTGTTTGAAGAGCAGATCGAGAACATCAAGAAGGAGAAGAACCGCGTGGTGAAGAGCCAGAAGTACGAAGAGGCCGCCCACCTGCGCGACAAAGAGAAGAAGCTGCTCGAACAGCTCGAACAGGCCAAGCAGCGCTGGGAGGAAGACACCAAGCAGAAGCGCTACGCGGTGGACGAGGAGAACGTGGCCGAGGTGATCGGCATGATGACGGGCATCCCCACCAACCGCATCGCTCAGAAAGAGGGTGAGAAGCTGCTCGGCATGCGCGAGGAGCTGACCAAGCGTGTGATCGGCCAGGACGAGGCCATCACGAAGCTGGTGAAGGCCATCCAGCGGACGCGCGTCGGCCTGAAGGACCCTAAGAAGCCCATCGGCTCGTTTGTCTTCCTAGGCCCTACGGGCGTGGGTAAGACGGAGCTGGCGAAGGTGTTGGCCACCTACCTCTTCGACAAGGACGAGGCGCTGGTGCGCGTCGACATGTCGGAATACATGGAGAAATTCTCGGTGTCGCGCCTCGTGGGGGCCCCTCCCGGGTACGTGGGTTACGAAGAGGGCGGTCAATTGACGGAGAAGATCCGCCGGAAGCCCTACAGCGTGATCCTGCTCGACGAGATTGAGAAGGCCCACCCCGACGTGTTCAACATCCTCTTGCAGGTACTCGACGACGGCATCTTGACCGACGGCCTGGGCCGCCGTGTGGACTTTCGCAACACGATTATCATCATGACGTCGAACATCGGCGTGCGTGACCTGAAAGACTTCGGCGCGGGCATCGGCTTCGCCACTAAGTCGAAGACCGACAGCATGGACGACCTGATGAAAAGCACGATCCAGAACGCGTTGCGCAAGGCGTTCTCGCCGGAATTCCTGAACCGCCTCGACGACGTGATCGTGTTCAACTCGCTGCAGCGCGAGGACATCCACCGCATCATCGACATCACGCTCGGCAAGCTGTTCGCGCGCATCACCGACTTGGGCTACACCGTCGAGCTGACCGAGGAGGCCAAGGACTTCCTGGCCGACAAGGGCTACGACCAGCAGTACGGTGCCCGGCCGCTGAACCGCGCCATCCAGAAGTACCTTGAAGATCCCGTCGCCGAGGAGATTCTGAGAGGCGAAGTGCAACAGGGGGACATCCTGCTGGCCGGCAAGGTGGAGGGCGAAGACAAGCTCAGCATCTCGGTCAGGAAAGACCAGCCCGCCGAAGCCGCCCCCGACAAGGGCGAGCAGGCCAAGTAAGCGTAACCCACACATTGAAATGAAAAGCCCTCGGAGAGCGTTCTCCGAGGGCTTTTTTGTGGTCGGCCGTCACCTTCGCCGAACCGACACGCGCCTTCAACTCTCTCTCCCATGTCAAGATGCACCGCGCTCTGTTTCCTCCTTCTCGGCACCTGGCTTACCGCTTCCGCGTGCGCCTCACCTACGGCGGCCGGCAGTCGTCCACACTGGTGCGCGTACGGATGGACCCACGCCTCGAAGTGAGCGAAGAGACGCTGCCGGCGCAAGAGGCACAAGGGCAGCAACTGATGCGGTACGTGAAGATGGCCACCCAGGCGATGGACCAGCTCAACGAGGCGGCGGCGACCATCCAGACGGTGAACGCGCAGCTCAAGGAGCGTGACGACGAGCCGGCAAAAGCTCTTAAGGAGAGAGGTAAGGCGCTGCTCGACACCATCAAGGCGCACAAAGAGCTGATCGCCCAGAAGGAAGACATTCAGGGCATCCGGCGCGACCCGAACGTAGTGAGCGGCAAGCTGGAAACGGCGTCGAGTTACCTCTTTTTCGACCTGGGCAACGCCCCCACACCGACGCAAACGGAGGTGCTGGCGCAAGCCGAGAAGAGCCTGCAGGTACCGATCGAGCGGGTCAACCGCTTCTTCGCCAACGAGTGGGCGGCGTACCGCCCACTCGTGGGCGAAGAAGCGGCGGAGGTCACCCCCTTCGAAACGTACGAACGGATCGAGTAGCGGCAAACCCGCACCGAGACGGCTCAGTTCCGGCATCTGGTCCGTTGGTCCTCATCTCGGTTGGTAACGGGGGGAACCCTGACCGGAGCCGTCGGTTTCTGCCGGGTTGCGCGAGAAGGGAACTGCTTATCACACGAGTATCC
>JBARYS010000021.1:0-5781 GCA_049648155.1 Catalinimonas sp.
GGGCCGGGCGGTGCAGGGCCGGGCGGAATAGACAAGAAACTAAATTTGTGCCTACTGAACAGCCGCCACAACGTGGTGCTCACGCGGCGCAATGCCGGCGGACTGACCCGTCTGTTTAATGCCGCACCAGCAGGATCTGGTTTAACTGATCTCCTTTCCCCAGCGACCCGAAGCCCTCGACCCGCAGGGTCTGCCGACCGCGCGCCAGCGTTTGCTCGCCCAGCGGGTGGCGCTCGTCTCCCTGCCGGTAGAAAATTTCGTAGGTGCCGGCCTCGGCAACATTGACCGTGAAGGACAGATAGGTCGCTCCGCCCGCGAAGCCCTCCACCCAGTCGAACGTCTTCATCAGCTCCCCACCGAGGGCGGCGGCCGTTTTGGCGAGGATCGCGACGGTGTCGCCCTCGACTCTGACGACCGGTGCGCCGAACGCGTGTTCGGCGGCCTTGACGCCGTCGAACCAGTCGCCGAGGCGCGCTTCGAGCGCCGCCGCCCGCTCGGGGTAGTCTGCCAGCACGTTGCGCGCTTCCTTCGGGTCGCGACGGGTGTCGACCAGTACCCGCGCGCGGACGGCGGGCGGCGTGTTGGGGTACTGTGCCACGTTGAGCATCAGCTTCAGGCTGTCGTCGCGGACCGAGAGAATCTGCTCGCGGTAGTCGAGCGTGTCTTTACCAACCGGGCGGTACTCGTCCTTCACGCCCTGCGGCGTCCAGGGCTGGTCGGAGGGCGGCCAGCCGGGGCTGGCCCAGTCGTAGGTGAGCTTGTCGCGTCCACCCGCGCCGCCGAGCACGTCGCGTAGGCTGGTGCCGTCGAGGGGGCTAGGCGTGCCCGACACACCCGCCAGGTCCAGCAGCGTGGGCGTAACGTCGGTGATGTCGGCCAGCGTGGCGACGTCGGCGGGTGCCCAGGTACCGGGCCTGCGCACGAAGAAAGCCGACTTGACGCCGTTCTCCCAGAGGTTGCCCTTGTGGCCTTTGTAGTTGTTCACGTAGCGGAGGGCGCGGTCGGCGTCGGTCAGCTTCCCGTTCTCGATGGCCGGGCCGTTGTCGCTCATGAACATCACCACCGTGTTCTCGGCCAGCCCCGCTTCGTCGAGCGCGTCGAGCAGGCGCCCGATCTGCGCGTCGGCCAGTTCGATCATGCCGTAGATCGTCGCCAGGTTTCGGCTCAGCCCCTTGGCCTCGTACTTCGCCACCAGCCCATCGGGGGCGTCCAGCGGGCTATGGCACGTCAGGAACGAGAGGTAAGCGAAGAAGGTGGTGTCGCGGTGCCGCTCGATAAAGTCGTTGGCGTAGTCGACGATGACCTCCGACGACCAGCGACCGGGGAACGCCACCGGCGCGCCGTTCAGCTTGCCGAACGGGTCGCGGTGCCGGTAGAGGCGCGCCATGTAAGCCTCCTGGAAGCCGCGCTCCCAGGGGAAGTAGCCCGCCGTGTGGCCCGAGTGCCACTTGCCCCACATGCCCGTGGCGTAGCCGCCGTCGCGCAGCAGGTCGGCCACGGTCCGCTCTTCGAGGTTCAGAAAGTCCTTGCCGCCGTGCACGTGCGAGACGCCCGTCTTCAGAAAGTGCCGCCCCGTGAGCAACGACGCCCGCGAGGGCGCGCAGACGGCGTTCACGTAGAAGTGTTCGAACCGCACGCTCTCGGCGGCCAGCCGGTCGATGTGCGGCGTGGCCACGTAAGGATTCCCGTGCGTGGCGAGGTCGTCCCACCCCAAGTCGTCCATCTGGATGACGATGAAGTTGGGCCGGGCATCGGCGGTGGCCGGCGGCTCCTCCCGGGGCGTAGTGGTAGGATTGCAAGCGGCGCAGGCGAGTAGGCAGAGCAGGGCAAACAGAGGGCGCATGGGGCGGTAGGTGGTTTCTCCGTAAGCTAGCCGGCATCGGCGTTCCCCGCCGTCTGAACCGGGCGTGATGGCTCCACCTGGGGTTGCTCCACGGCCCGTTACCTTTGTGGCCATGCCCAGACGCCGCAAACGCCACGGAAGCTACCCGTCGCTGACCGTAATCTTCAGCATCACCACCGCCCTGTTCGTGATCGGCCTGTTCGGCACCATGCTGCTGCACGCCGGGCGGCTCTCGCAGTTGGTGCGCGGCAGCATTCGCCTGCAGGTGTTTCTGGACCGCGACCTGGCCGAGGACGATCGCACCGCTCTGCGGATGAAGATCGGCACGCGGCCCTTCGTGGCGCAACGGCGGCGCGAGGCGCAGATCGAATTCATCTCGAAGGAGGCGGCCGCGCAGCAGATGATCGACGAGACCGGGCAAGACTTCACCGAGCTGCTGGGCAATAACCCCCTTCGCGACGCCTTCGAAGTGGCCGTGGCGGCCGACTGGGCCAGCGCCGAGCAATTGCGGCAGGTGCGTGGGGAGCTGGAGGCGATGGACGGCGTCTACGAGGTGTTTTACGTCGAGAGCGTGGTGACGGCCATCAACCGCAACATCACTCAGATCAGTCTGATCTTGCTGGCTCTGGCGGCGGTGCTCATCGTCACGGTGGTGGTGCTGATCAACAATACGGTCAAGCTGGCGCTCTTCTCGCAGCGCTTTTTGATCCGCTCCATGCAACTGGTGGGGGCCACGGCCAACTTTATCCGGCGGCCGTTCCTCTGGCGCGCGGCCTGGCAGGGCGTACTCAGCGGGGCCATCGCCGCGCTGCTGCTCTGGGGCGTGCTCGCCTGGGCCTACGCCCGCATCCCCGACCTTGAGGTGCTGCGCAACACGAACAGCTTCCTCGTCCTGGTGGCGATCTTGCTCTTTCTCGGCGGCAGCATTGGTTTGGTGAGCGCCTTCGCGGCCATCCGCCGGTACCTGGGGCTGTCGCTCGACGAATTGTATTGAGCCTTTGGTTCTATAGCCTTGCTGTTTCAGTTGAGAATCCTAATGAAGGCTGAAAGCACACTGAATGAAGGCTGAAAGCACACTGACTATCGAGCCTTTATAGGGTTTCTACGGGAAGAGCTTTACAACTCATCTAGTGATGCTGTAAAAACGCTCGTAGGGCTACCGTGATGCTGTCACGGTAGCCCTACGAGCGTTCGCTTCCTAAAAAGGGGTTGCCCCTAAAAGTTGTGGTGCAGGCTGAACTGCGCCTGCCCTTTGGCCCAGTTGACGGTGGTCTGCCGCATCCAGCCCAATTGCGCGCGGAGGTTGTCGCGCAGGCCGTAGCCCAGCCCCAGGTACGTCCGGTTGCGGTCGAAGTACTGCGCCGTGCGGTCGGCGGCGATGCGCGTCTGACCGTTGATGAAAATCTCGTTGTAAAATGCCCCGTAGACCACACCCTTAGCGAGGCGCACGTCGTTGATCGGCACGTTGACGAACAGGTTGTAACGGTAGCGCGTGCGGAAGTTCTGATTCTCCACCCAGCGCTGTTCGTAGCGGATGCGGTGCGTGATCAGCAGCCGCGTCAGGAGCGTCTGGCCGAACAAAGCTTCCTGGTAAATCCGGTTCTCCCCGACGGTCGAGCGCTCCTCCACCTCAAACCGGCCGGTGGTGATGTTGGCGTAGCCGAGGGTGAAAAGCACACCGCCGTCCTTGGGTCGGTAGGTCACGCCCGTCCGCAGCAGCACCTGTTCGAGATCGCGGCCGAAGTCCCAGAAACGAAACTGGTAGTCGCCCTGCACGCCGAAGCGGCTCTCGCCGAAGCTCTTCTGAAAGAAATACATGTACCAAGCGCCAATTTGGTCCTGGTCGGGGCCCGACGCCGGTCCTTGGGCTGAAGCTGTGGGGCCGCAACACACCGCCATGAGCAGCGCGAGTGGCCAGGCGAGTCGTAAAATTCGCATGGAGAATAAAGCAACCCGCCCCCTAGAGGTTTCGCACGGCCGGCGGGGCGGGCATAAAAATTTATCTACTTCTTGGCGAATTTCGGCAGGCTGGTCACGGTCTCGTCGACGAAGTCGACGAAGCCGGTGTGCAGGTTGTAGACCGCCCCGACGATGAGGATCTCGCCCTTGTCAAAGCGGCGGCTCAGCACCGGCTCCAGGCCACGCAGCAGCTCCACCTGTTCGACCACGTTCCGGCGCACGGCGATGTCGAGCACCTCCGCTTCTGACCCCTTCTGCTTCTTGGCGTAGAGCGAGGCGGGCTTGATGGCATTGATGAGCGTCACCACGTGCCCCGGAGGGTTCTCGGGCAGCTTCATGGCCGCCTGCACCGCGCCGCACGACTCGTGGCCCAGCACCACGATCAAGCGCGTGTTGAGCACCTCGGTGGCGTACTCGATGGTGCCGTACGACGCTTGGGCCATCACCTGACCGGCCGTGCGGGTGATGAACAGGTCGCCCACGCCCTGGTCGAAGATGATCTCGTTGGGCACGCGGCTGTCGGCACACCCGATGATGGTCGCAAACGGCTTCTGCCCCAACTCGGAGTTCTTCAGGTCAGCGTCGGTCTGGCGCGGCTTGATGCTCTTGTTCTCAGCGAAGCGCTTGTTACCGTAAATGAGCTTCTTGAGGCCGTAGTAAGGATCGAGGTAGGCACTGTCGCGGTCGGCGAAGTACTGTCCCCTCTCAAGCGCTAACAGGTTTGCTATCTCCTGACTCTGCTGTGCGGCGGCGGGGGGCGTCACGACAAACGCGAAAAGCGCCAAAAAAACCGGCATTTTCATTACTGATTGAAATTTCGTGTACCGCTCTTACGCGCGCATCGAAGGGTGGTTACGACAGGAAATAATCAGTACCTCACGAGGTGGCAACCACCAACGGTAAGTAGTCCGACATATTAAGTGTTACATTTCGAGTGCCGGGGCGATGTGAGTCCAAGTGAATGTATAAGCTGGAAGAGCACTTACCGCTCAGGGGTATTTCATCGAGAAACGTAACGTTAGTTGTGGCTGACTACTCAAAACCCTCCGAACGGGGCGATCCGCGCGGAGGGTCTTGTCGTCCGGCTACCCGAGGCGTAGCACTCAGTACAACACGTTCGGCATCTCGCCCACGTACTCGTCGCCGGTGGCGAGGCGCAGCAGGAAGTCGGCCAAGTCGGCCCGGCTCAACTTGTCGCCGGGGCCGGCGGCGAAGTAGCCCGTGCGGTAGTTGCCCTGCGCAGGGCCGTTGGTGAGGCGCGGCGGGCGGGCCACCGTCCAGTCGAGATCCGAGCTACGCAGCACCTCGGCGTGGGCCTCGGCGTCCGTCAGCACGTCCTTCGCCAGGAGGTTCATCATCGTCTTCATCAGCTTACGGCCGAAGTTCTGCACGTCGTTCGGATGGTCTAGCCCAGCCCCCGAGAGCGACACCAGCCGCCTCATGCCCTGCTGCTGCATCGCGTCCACGATGTGCTGCGTCGAGACGGTCTGTACGTCGGGGGTCGAGGTCTTCGTGTGGCCCACGGTGTTGATCACCGCGTTGCTGCCCGCCACCACCTCGGCGACGGCCCGCCCGTCGGTAGCGTCGCCGTGCACCACGGTCAGCCGCTCATCGACGACTTTCATTTTCGAGGGGTTACGCGCCAGCGTGCGGACCTGGTGGCCGGCTTGCAGCGCCTGACGAACGATGTGCTGGCCAGTGCGGCCGGTGCCGCCGAACACGGCGATGGTTAAGGTTGACATGGATTGATGAATTATGTAGATACCAACTGGTATGTATTACGCGATTCGTTGCCCCGGGTTGCCGGGGTTATGAGCAAGAGGGGCCGCTACTCTCCGCACCCGAACGCACCGATGGGCGAACCGGCCGGCGGCGGGCTCGGTGTGGGCAGGTCCAGCTCGGCAGGGTTCTGCTGCCAGAGGCTGATCAACCGGGATGCGTACTCCACGTGGGCGATCTCTACCGGCTCCGACGGCGAA
>JBARYS010000022.1:0-3194 GCA_049648155.1 Catalinimonas sp.
ACGGGGGCGGTCGCTGCGGGGCTCATAGACGGCCACGCCCTGCGCCTGTAGCCCCGCCAGCAGCTTCTGCACGGTGGGCACCTCGGTCCGCAGGTGGTGGGCGATCTGCCGCTCGTCGACGTTGACAAACTGCCCGAACAGCTCGCCGCCGTAGGCCCGCAGCAGCAGCTTGATCACGGTGTCGAGGTGCCGGTGGGCCACCTGAAATTCGTAGAGTGACTTATTGTCGACCTGCAGCCAGAGGCGCGACGGCTGGTGGAAGCTCTCGTTGAACTGCAACAAGCCTTCTTGTTCTAGGCGCTTCAAGGCGTGATACGTCTCGACGGGCGGCAGTTGGTAGGCCTTCTGGAACGCGCCGAGGTCCAGCTCGTAGCTCGCCAGTTCGCTGCTGCCCACGGCCACCTTGCAGTAGTTCGCCAGCGCCTGATAGACGCGCCGCAGCACCTCGGGGGCGGGGTAGGCTTGCCCGGCGCGCCGGTCCAGTTCGTGCAGGTCTTGCCCGTCGTAGAGGGCCACAGCGTAGGCTTTTTTCTGGTCGCGCCCGGCGCGGCCGGCCTCTTGGTAGTAGGCTTCGAGCGAGTCGGGCAGGTCGAGGTGCACCACGGTGCGGACGTCCGGCTTGTCGATGCCCATGCCGAAGGCGTTGGTCGCCACCATCACGCGCGTGCGGTTGTGCAGCCAGGCGTCCTGCCGGCGGCCGCGCTCCTCGACCGACAGCCCCGCGTGGTAGAAGTCGGCCGTGATCTGGTGCTGCCGCAGGTTCTCGGCGACCTCGCGCGTGCGGCGGCGGTTGCGGACGTACACCACGCTGGTGCCGGGCACGTTGCGGAGAATCTGTAGCAGCCTGCGGCGCTTGTCCTCCTCTTCAAAGCAGGAGTAGGAGAGGTTGGCGCGGGCAAAGCTCTTCCGGAAGGCGGCGGGGTCGCGCAGGTGCAGCTTGTCGGCGATGTCGTCGCGCACGGCGGGCGTGGCGGTGGCCGTCAGCGCCACGCACGGCACGTCGGCCAGAAACTCGTCGCGGAACGCGCCGATCTCCAGGTAGGGTGGGCGGAAGTCGTAGCCCCACTGCGAGACGCAGTGGGCCTCGTCGACGGCCAGCAGGTTCACGCGCATCTTCTTGAGGCGTTCGCGCAGCAGGTCGGTCTGGAGCCGCTCGGGCGAGACGTAGAGAAACTTGGCGCGGCCCCACACGCAGTTGTCGAGCGTGACGTCGATCTCGCGCGGGTGTATGCCTGAGTAGAGGGCGTAGGCGGGCACGCGGCGGCGGCGCAGTTGCTCGACTTGGTCCTTCATCAGGGCGATGAGCGGCGACACCACCAGGCAGAGGCCGTCGCGTGCCAGGGCGGGCACCTGAAAGCAGACCGACTTGCCGCCGCCGGTGGGCAGCAGCGCCAGCGTGTCGCGCCCCCCCAGCACCGAGCGGATGATCTCCTCCTGCAGCGGGCGGAAGCGGTCGTAACCCCAGTATTGCTTTAAGATGTGGTGAAGGTCGGGCGCGTCCATCCCGGCAAAAGTACGGGGGCGTCACCCGGCGGCGAAGCGCATCAGGGTTTCGGCGAAGGCTTCCTCATTGGTCAGGGCGCGGAGAGGCGCAACGAAATCCTTCACCACACGGCCGGCGAGGGTATCCGGCGGCATCAGGGTATTCAACAGCGTGTAGCGTTCGTTCTCCAAGACGTAATGCTTGATGACCGGGCCCGCCGGGTCGACGATCCAGGACCCACCGACGCCGTGCGCCTCGTAATCTTTTAGCCTGATTCCCCGGTCGCGGGCTTCGTGCCGGGCGAGAGCACTTATACCACCAGATCAGGGGCCGGGAAGAGGCTCTGGTCTTCGGTGAAGCGCTCCGCACGGTGCGCGTGAAAGAAGCAGATGTCCGGCTCGTGGTCGTTGCGCGTCAGGCGCACCCTCAGCTTCTCGTGACCGACGTACCCCAGAGAGCGGCGCGAGCAGTGCGTACGCAGTAGGGCGAACGGATTGCCGCTGACGGTCGCGTGTCGCTTCCGCACGGGTGAGTGGACGATCATCTCCCCGTTGATGAACTCCGCCTTCTGGTCTTCGCGCACCTCTTCGTAGAACCGTTCGCGCTGTCGCCGTTCGGCGGCGAGCATCTGACCCACGTGTTCGATGATGAGCGGCGCCTCGGGCCGCTGCGTCAGGTGGTCGGTAAAGTCGGCAGCCATCATGACGACGTCTTTGGTGAGCAAACGACGAACGTACGGGCACCGGAATGGGCAACCGTGCGCGGCTTTGTACTCCGAAAAGGTAACCGGAAAACTCGGTACTTTTGAACACGTACCCCTCCTCTACATGCAGAAACTCGGGTTAAATCAGTCGCTTCAGCAAAGGCTCTCGCCGCAGCAGATTCAGTTCATCAAGCTGTTGCAGGTGCCGACGGCCGAGCTGATGTCGCGCGTGGAGCAGGAGCTGGAGGTAAACCCGGCGCTGGAAGAGGGCAAGGAGCAGAGTGAGGAGCGCGACGAGTACGACGACCAGGCCGACGACGACTTCGACGGCGAGCCGGAGACGATCGACCTCGACGACTACCTGCGCGACGAGGACGTGGCCGGCTACAAGATGCAGGGCGACGGCCCCGACCCCAATCAGGAGGACAAGGAGATTCCCATGGCGGGGACATCGACGCTCAACGAGGCGCTGCTGACGCAAATGAGCTACCTGCCGCTCGACGAGCGGCGGCGTACCATCGGCAAGCAGTTGATCGGCAGCATCGAGAGCGACGGCTACATCCGCCGCGACCTAGAGTCGATCGTCGACGACATGGCCTTCGCCCAGAACCTGGAGACCACCGCCGAGGAGGTCGAGGCGATGCTGCACCTGATCCAGCAGTTCGACCCGGCGGGCATCGCCGCCCGCGACCTGCGCGAGTGTTTGATCCTGCAGATCGAGCGGCGGACCGACAACTACGAGGTGGCCGGGCTGGCGCTGCGCGTGGTGGAGGAGTGCTTCGACGAGTTCGCCAAGCGCCATTACGAGAAGATCCAGCGCAAGCTCGATGTGGACGACCGCGACCTGCTGCGCGACGCGCTGGCGCTGATCGGCCGCCTGAATCCCAAGCCGGGCGAGGTGGCCCCCAGCGGCGCGCGCACGCAGTACGTGATTCCCGACTACCTGCTGAAGAGCGACAACGGCGAGTTCGAGCTGACGCTGAACGGCCGCAACGCACCCGACCTGCG
>JBARYS010000023.1:0-8033 GCA_049648155.1 Catalinimonas sp.
CGTGCACAAACCCGCAGCTTGGCCAGGTGGAAGACTACACCGTGATCGTAGAGGAGAACACCTTACCGCCGGTCGCGGCCTTCTCCTTTACTTCGGAGCCTTGTTCGGCGACCTTCTCGTTCACCGACGCGTCGAACTTCTCGCCCGATACTTTCGCGTGGGACTTCGGCGACGGCGCGACCTCGACCGAGCAGAACCCCGAGTACACCTACGCCGAGGTCGGCACTTACCAGGTGCGGCTGATCGTCGCCAACGCCTTCGGGGCCGACACGCTCACGCAGACGTTGACCTTCCGGACGCCCCCCCGCCCGGCGGCCTGCGTGCCGACACTCCCGGGCGGGGGGGGCCTGCGGCTGGGGCGGGTCGTCTTCGCCGGAATCAACAACACGTCGGGCAACGACGGCTACTCCGACTTCAGCTGCGACCAGCAGACAACGGTGGTGGCCGGCGAGACCTACGCCTTCGAGGCGCAGACCAACTCGTTCCGCGAGGCGCTGGTGCAGGCATTTATCGACTGGAACGACGACGGCGAGTTCAGCCGTGAGGAGACCATCTACCGAGGCACGGAGATCGACGACCACGAGGGCAGCGTGCGCATACCGGCCGACGTGATCACGGGCCGCCCGCTGCGGATGCGCGTCATCTCCGAGGAATTTTCGCGTTTCAGCGGCGAGCTGTCGGGCTGCGCTATCCCCAACCTGGGTGAGGTAGAAGACTACGCGGTGCTGGTTACGAAGCCGGAGGCAGCCCCCGAAGCCCGGTTCGTCGCGTTCGACCTGACCGGATGCAGCGGCGTGGTACAGTTTAAAGACACCACCCTAGCGGCGGTCGACGATTACGCCTGGGACTTCGGCGACGGCGCGACCTCGACCGAGGCCCGCCCGCGCCACACGTACGCTGAGTCGGGCACTTACACGGTCTCCCTGACGGTGACCAACGCGGCGGGCACCGACGCCCTGACCAAGACGGACTACGTCGCCGTGACCGACACGCTGCGGACCGCCCCGGTCGCCTGCCGCCCGCAGACACTCTCGCAGTTTTTCACCGGCTTCGGCACCTCGCGGGTGCGGCTGGGCGCGCTCGACAACCAGACCGCCGACGCCACCACCGATGGGTACCAGGACTACACCTGCACCGACACGGTGAGTCTGCTGACCGGCACACGTCAGACGCTCCGCGTGAACACATTCTTCGGCAATCAGCACCTGGTAAAGGCCTGGATCGACTGGAACAACGACGGGGCATTCGACACGACCGAACTGGTGCTGAGCGGAGCCGACGCCTTCTTCTTCGCGCAGGAGTTCATCGTGCCGCCCGACGCCGTGCGCGACGTGGGGCTACGGCTGCGGGTAATCAGTGCGAGTCTGATTGAACCGGAGGAGATATCGGCCTGCTCGGACGTCGAACTCGGGCAAGTCGAAGACTACGCCGTGTTCGTACGCGAAAACGTGAACCCGCCGGTGGCGGCATTCGTGGCGCTCGACAGCACCTCCTGCGACGGGGTCGTCACGTTCAGCGACAGCTCGCTGAACGCACCGACGTCTTACCTGTGGGATTTCGGCGACGGCGCGACCTCGACCGAGGCCAACCCTACGCACACCTACACCGCCTCGGGGACCTACACGGTGCGGCTGATCGTGCGCAACGACTTCGGCACCGACACGCTCACGCGGACCGACTACGTGAGCGCGTTTTTAGGTGAGCTGCCGGCTGACATCTCGTGCCAACCAACGTCGATTAACGAGTCGCCCGGCTTCACCCTCGGGATCCTGCGGGTGGAGTTCGGCGGCATTGACTTCAGCAGCGGCGACATCACCGAGGGCTACGGCGACTTTACGTGTGCCGCCGACTCGGCCGAAGTGATTCAGGACGACATCTATACACTGCGCGTGACGACCGGTGGCCTCGTGACGGAGAGCGTCGGCGTCTGGATCGACTGGAACAACGACGCCTCGTTCGCGCTCGCCGAGCGGGTGATGATCACGTCGAACACCCGTGAGCACGCGACCACCGTGCGGATACCCGCCGACGCCGTGCTGGACCGCCCCCTGCGGATGCGCGTGATGTCCGACTTCATCGGGGAGATCCGGGGCGCGTGCACCGACCCGCTCTTCGGGCAGGCGGAAGATTACAAGGTGGTGGTTCGCGCGGTAGACGGCCCACCGACGGCCGACTTCACGCTGCCCAGCCGCCGCGTCTGCCTCGGCGAAGAGATCACCTTCACTGACCTCTCGACGAAGCTGCCCAGCACTTGGCGTTGGGAGTTCGGCAACGGTGAGAGCAGCACCGAGGCCGAGCCGACTGTGACCTACACTACCCCCGGCCGCTACGACGTGCGGCTGGTGGCGGGCAATGCCTTCGGCAACGACACTCTGGTGCGCACGGCCTACGTGGAGGTAGTCGCCGCCGGGCCGCCCGTGGAGACGGCGGCCATCTGTACGCCCTTTTCGTTCACGTCTTCCCGCCAAGTGCCCGGCATCCTGGCGGTGGTGATCAGTGGCGACACGGCCCGCACGGCGGGCGACGTGGGGTACCAGGACTACACCTGCGCGCCGCTCGATACGCTCGCCGTGGGGCCGGGCGCGCCCGGCGGCTACACGCTGCGGGTACGCACCGGCCCCAACGACCCGGAGCGTGTGCGGGCCTGGATCGACTGGAACAACGACGGCCGGTTCCGCTTCAACGAGGTCATCAACTTCGCCACGGCCGGGGGCACGGGGTGGCAGACGGCCAACTTCTCCGTACCCAGCGACGCCGTGCGCGACCAGCCCCTACGGGTGCGTGTTAGCTCCGTCATCATCATCGACGGATTTACGCCCGCCCCGCAGCCCTGCGACGACGTGCAAGACGGGCAAACCGAAGACTTCGGCATCGTGGTGCAGCAAGTGGTGTCGGCGGCGGCCCCGGCAGCGCGCCCACTGCGTGTGATGCCTAACCCCTCCGGGGGGCGCGTGAGCATCGCCGTGCCCGGGACACACCGCGCCACCCGGCTGGTGCTGACCAACGCACTGGGTCAGGTGGTGTTCGTCGACGAGCGCCCCGCCGTGCACGAGGCGACCCTCACTTACGATTGGCACGCGCTGCCGCGCGGGGTGTACTTCCTGCATCTGGCCGGCTACGCGCCTACTCCCGTTGTGCTCCGATAACCTCCTCGGCCCGCCCCCGCGTGGGGGTGGGCGTTCCTCCTCTTTTTCCTCTCCGTTATGAGACAAACGCTACGCCACCTCCTGTTGCCCCTTTTCTTCTGTTGTACCGCCGCCCAGGCCACGCACATCGTGGGGGGCGAGGTGACCTACGATTACCTCGGCTTCAATGCGATCAACAACACGTATCAGTACGACGTGGCCTTTGATGTCTACGTCGACCGCGGCTCACCGGGCTCGCCCTCAAACTACCCAAACGGCTTCGAGCCGTTTATTCAGGTCGGGGTGTACGACGCGGGAACAAACCTGCTGCTCTTGAGCCTAATTCTCAACAGCGACACTACTAACGTCGACCCTGAGCTGCCGCCGACGTGCCAGATTGCCGCCATCGAGGACGTCAACGTGACGCTGAACCGATACCAACAGATTTTGTCTCTGCCCGTCGGGTCCGGAAAGGGCTACGTACTTACTTACGCGCGGTGTTGCCGCAACGACGACCTGCTCAACTTTCCGAACCTGTCGGGCAACACTTTTTACACCACTATCCCGTCGCCGTTCCAGTTTCCGAACGATTCGCCGCAGTTTGTCGAGTCCGCGCTGCCCTCCCTGTGTGCCAACGACACCTCGACGTTCGTCAACAGTGCTTTCGATCCCGACGGCGACCGGCTGATCTTCTCCTTCGTGCGGCCGTACGACGGCTCCTACTCCGACCTGACCGACCCGGCCCCCGCACCGCAGCCGGTGCTCGACGAGCCGGGCCTGCTGAATTTCTTGGACGACTTTACCCTCTCGGCGCCCTTCGGGGAGGGCAGCTTCGCGCAGATCGACCCCTCCACGGGCCTGACGCGCTACTTCGCCCCCAATCCGGGGCGCTATGTAGTTACCATCGAAATCACGGAGTTCCGCGACTTAGGCTTCGAAGAGGTCATCATCGGGCGCACCCGGCGGGAGCTTCAGTTTATCGTCACGGAGTGCCCCCCCAACGACGCGCCTAACTACAGTGGTGGTAGCGGTGGTGGCGGTGGTGGCGGCGGGCAGTTTCTGCGTGAGGTCAACGCCGGGGGTACGCTCACGTTCAACATCGACGCTGTCGACGCCGACAGCAGCGGTCAACTTATTCTGTCGGCCTCCAGCCCAATCCTAGACGGAAGCCTTGGCTACAATGGCCCCCTAGCCACGTTTGTGGGCGACACGGGCGTAGGCTCGGTGCAGGGCGTCTTTTCTTGGACCACCGACTGCGACCAGGGCGGAGCGTTTCCTCTGAACGTCTCCACGCGCGACGAAGGGTGCCCGCCGAAGCGTGCCGAGCAGACGTACCTGATCAACGTGCTGCCCTTCGGCGCACCCGACATCACCGGCCCGGCGGCGGTCTGCAAGGGCGACACCATCACCTACCGCACGGCGGTGGCCTTCGGGACGGGGCGTTGGTCCGTGTCGGACGGTGAGTTCGTGGGCGGGGCGTCACCCACCGGCGACGAGGTGCGCGTCGTCTGGCCGACCGACGTCGACACGGCCACGGTGAGCTTGGTGGTAACCTCGGGAACGGGGTGCGTGGATACCTCCTTTTACGGCGTGCGCCTCTCCGACCCGGACGTGCTGACGACCTCGGCCGACAACCTGACGATCTGCCCCGGCGACACCGTGCGCCTCGAAGCAGCCGGCAGCACCGACGGCTACCGCTGGCGCGGCGCGGGGCTGCTGGACTCTACCGGCGCGGTGGTACGGGCGGTGCCGACCGGGACCACCACGTACTTTGTGGACAACACCCGTACACTGACCTGCGTCGTGCGGACCGCCATCACCATCGAGGTGGTGCCGAAGGTGGCCCGCGCCGGCGCAGACTTCTCGATCTGCGCCGGCGACGAGGTTGAGGTGGGCGTCGACTCGGTGGCGGGCTACTCGTACACCTGGCGCACGGTAGACCCCGACGCGCGCGTACAGTTCGACGACGACACGAAGGCGCGCCCCGTGCTGACGGCCCTCGACCCGGCGGGTGATGCCCCCGTCGACGTGACGATACTGGTGGAAGCTACTTTCGACGGCCCCGCCGGGTGTGCTTCGACCGACACCGCCGTGGTGCGGGTGCTGCCCCGCCCGGTAGCCCGCGCCGGCGACGACCAATCGGTGTGCGAAAATTCGGTGGTGCAACTGGGCGATCCTGCCGCCGACCCGGACCTGATCTACGCCTGGGTGGGCAACGTGGCGCTCTCGGCGGCCGACGTGCCCGCCCCGACCGTCGACCTGACGCTCAGCGGCCGCGCTGCGGAGACCGAGACGTTCGTGCTGACCGTGACCGACCCCAACACCGGTTGCTTCCGCCTCGACACGACCAACGTCACGATCACCCCCCGGCCCCTGGTCGAGACCGGCACCAACGCCTCGGTCTGCGTCGCGTCGTCGGTTGTGCTCGGCCCCACACTGGCGGCTGACTCGGTGACCTACCGCTGGTCGCCGGCCACGTACCTTGACGACCCCACCGCCGCGAACCCGCGGTTTCTGGCCGACCCGGCGGCGGTGGGCACGATCACCTACACGCTGACCGTCACCGACGCGACGACGCTCTGTGCCGACAGTGCCGAAGTGACCGTCACCGTCGATCCGCTGCCCGCCCCGAACGCCGGTCCGGACCTGATCGTCTGCGACGGTGCGACCGTTACGCTCGGCACGGGCACGGCGGCCGACACGCTGGCCTACGCCTGGCGGCAGACCGGCGACCCCGCCGTGATCTCCGAAGCCCCGAGGCCGGAAGTAAGCTTCACGCTGGACAACCCCACCCCGACCACACTCGTCTACGAGCTTACCCTCCAAAATACCCGCACCGGCTGCGAGGAGGTGGACACCGTGGAGGTGCTGGTCAACCCGCTGCCCCGGGCAAATGCCGGCACGGACCGGACGATCTGCGACGGCGACGTGGTTACGCTCGGCACGGCGGCAGAGCCTGGAAACCGATACCGCTGGACGGTGCGCGAAGACCCCGGCACGGTGCTCACGACGGCTACTCCGGAGGTGACGGTCAATTTGGGCAACGCCGCGCCCACGGTGCGCCGCTACTTTTTAGAGGTGACCAACGCCGAGGGCTGCCCGCAGTTCGATACCGTCGACGTGCTGGTCAACCCCACGCCGCCCGCCTTCGCGCTGGCCGAACCTGCCCCGGTGTGCAGCGACAGCCTGGGTACTTACGTCGTGGCTAACCCTGCCCCAGACGTTACTTACACTTGGTCGATCCCCGCCGGATCGGGTTCGCTGGTGGGCGGCAACGTGGGCCCGGCCGTGACGGTGCGCTGGAACGGCGAGGGGACCTTCCCCGTCGCGGTGACGGCCACCAACGCGTTCGGGTGCGAGGCCTCGCAGGTGCTCTCCGAAGAAGTCGAGATTCTGCCGAGTCCGGACCTTACGCTGCTCGTTCAGGGCGGCGACACGCTCTTCTGCCAAAGCGGCACGACCGTGGCCACCTACTCACTGCCCGGTGCCCTGCCGGGCTCCACGTTCGAGTGGCGCGTCGTCAACACGTTCTTGCAGCCGGTGCGCACGTTGGGCACCGGCCAGACGGTGACCTTGACGCCCGACCTCGCGCCGGGTGTTTACGCCGTGCAGGTGCGCGAGACGAGCGCCGGTGGCTGCGAGGGGCAGTTCATCGGCTACCCGCTCGCCGTCGTGCCGGTGCCGGCCACCACCTTCGAGGCGGGCGACACCGTGGTCTGTCCTACCTCGTTGCTGGGGCAGTCGTACACCGTGGGGGGGCTGCTGGGCTCTACCTACGCCTGGACCGTGGCGGGCGGCACCATCGTGGAAGGGCAAAGTACCGAGACGGTGGTGGTAGACTGGGCCACAGGCACCACGAAGCAACTCACCGTGGTGGAGACTTCCGGCCCCGGTAGCTGCGTGGGCTCGCCGTTGGTCATCGACGTGGTGGAGGACGACGCCTTCGCCGCCATCGACCACGTGACGACGGTCTTCGACGAGAACTTGCCGGACGCCGAGCGCTTTGTGGACGTGTTCTGGACGGTAGCCAACCCGAACGCCTTCGCCCGCGAGGTGCAGGTGCTGCAACGTGCCGACGGTGAGGCCGCTTTCGTGCCGGTAGGTACGGCCCCGGCGGGCAACGGCACCCTCCGCCTGGGCCCGCTCGACACCGACGCGCAGGCCTACGAATTTCAGATCGGCACGACCAACGCGTGCGAGGTGCCTCTGACCAGTGCCGTACACCAGACGGTCTACCTGCAAGGCACCGCCGACCAGGCGGCGAGCACGAGCAACCTGAACTGGACGGCCTACGAAGGCTGGGACGTGGCGGGCTACGAAGTGTACCGCCGCACGGATCAGGAGGAGACTTTTACCTTGCACGCCGAAGCGACGCTGTTGTCTGCCTCGCTCAACGACGGCACCGACGCCTTCGGGCAGTGCTACCGCGTGGCCGCCCGGCGCGAGGACGGCACCCTCTCTTGGTCGAACGAGGTGTGTCTCGCCTTCGAGAACCTGCTGGTCCCCTCGAACGTGTTCAGCCCCAACGGCGACAACGTGAACGAGTCGTTCCGGATCGCCAACGCCGAGCTGTACACCGACAGCGAGCTGGTGATCTACAACCGCTGGGGGCGCGAGGTCTTCCGCCGGGAGAACTACCGCAACGATTGGCGCGGCGAGAACACCGGCGGCGAGCCGCTGCCGGTGGGCACCTACTTCTACAGTTTCACGACCGCGCGCGGCGACCAACAGTTCAAGGGCTGGGTGCAGATTATGCGGTAGTGCGCTTGTTCGCACCGTCGGGACGAGCCATCGTCACCGAAAGCTAAACGCTGTAAAGGCTCCAAGGCAACTTTTTACGGGTCTTTACTGGGTCAAAATTGTGGGCACTCATCACGCAAAAGAGCCAAGGCGACCCACATGATGGAT
>JBARYS010000024.1:0-5455 GCA_049648155.1 Catalinimonas sp.
GGTCAGAACGCCCAACAGACGCGCCACGCGCCGCCAAACGGCCTTCCCCCGGGCGCGTGCGGGACGGCCGTGGCGTCGGTTCTGAATCAATCGAAGCGCGCCAGGGCGAGGCGGCTGATCGTCTCGCCGATCGAGAGCGACGAGGTGGCCGCCGGCGAGGGGGCGTTGAGTACGTGCACGTTGCGGGTGTCTTCCAAGATCATGAAGTCGTCCAGCAGCCCGCCCTCCTTATCGCAAGCTTGCGCGCGCACGCCCGCGCCGCCCGGCACCAAATCGTCTTCCTGCACCTCGGGAATCAGCTCTTGCAGCGCCCGCGTGAAGGCAGGCTTCGAGAACGAGCGGTAGATCTCGCCTATGCCCGTGCGCCAGAACTTGGCAGCCACCTTCCGGAAGCCCGGCCAGGCGAGGGTCTCGCGCAGCTCGTCGAAGTTCAGGTCGGTGTTCTTGTAGCCCTCACGGCGGAAGGCCAGCACGGCATTCGGGCCGGCTTCGATGCCGCCCTCGATCATCCGGGTGAAGTGGACGCCCAAGAAGGGGAAGCTCGGGTCGGGCACGGGGTAGATCAGGTGCTTGACGAGGTGATGCTTGTCGGGCTTCAGCTCGTAGTACTCCCCCCGGAACGGCACGATGCGCACGTTCACGTCGGGCCGCGTCATGCGGGCGATCTTGTCGGAGTAGAGACCGGCGCAGTTCACCACCAGTTGCGTGTCGTAGTGGCCCCGGCTGGTGATCACGGTGCTGCGCCGGCCGTTGCTCTTGATGTCGAGCACGCGCTCGCCGAGCTTCAACTCGCCGTCCAGCTCCATCGTCTTCTCGGCGTACTTCTCGGTGACGGCCGTGTAGTTGACAATGCCCGTCTGCGGCACGAACAGCCCGGCGATGCCGTTCACGTGCGGCTCGTGGTCGTTGATCTCGCGGCGGGTCAGTTTCTTGATGCCCGCCAGGCCGTTGGCTTCGCCGCGCTCGCGGATGCCCTCCAGGGCGGGCAGTTGCTCGGGGCGGGTGGCGACGATCACCTTGCCGCAGATCTCGTACGGCACGCCGGTCTCTTCGCAGAACTTAACCAGGTCTTTGTATCCTTTGATGCAATTCGTCGCCTTCAGGCTGCCGGGCTTGTAGTAGACACCCGAGTGAATCACGCCGCTGTTGTTGCCCGTCTGGTGGGCGGCCACTTTATGCTCTTTATCGACGACGGCCAGCTTCAGGCCGGGGCGCGCCTGCTTGATCTGCATCGCGGTGGCCATCCCCACAATCCCTCCTCCAATGATGATGACGTCGTACTGCACGGTCATGGTAGTTAAATGGACGTCAAAAGTAACCCAGCGGGTGCGGACGAGCTAACGCTCCGGCGGGCAGTCGGCGGCGGCAGGTTGGCCGGGCTCCCAGCACCAGCGGTAGAGCGTGCCCCGCTCGTTGCTGATCACGAAGTCGGTGTCGTTGAGGAAGGCGATGGCCTCCGACTGCCCGCCGTTGGGGAAGCGCAGGCACGCCAGCGGCTCACTCAGGTCGATGCGCCTCGCCGTGACGCCGAACAGGTAGACGCGCCCGTACGAGAGCAACACAAATCGGGTGGCGCTCGGGTTGAGGTCGGCGGCCGTGACCTGCCCCACCAGCGGGTGCGTGTCGATCAGCTCGGCCACGTGGGTGCCGCCCCGCTGGGGGAGGCGGTAGAGCTTCATCGGCCCCTTGCCCCGGTTTTTAGAGAAGAGGTAGAGGCTGTCGCCGTGGGCGAAGAACCCCTCGCAGTCGAAATTCCACTCGCCCACAGGCGGGGGGAAAGCCTTTTGGTCCGGATAGCTGAACGCGATGGTGTCGACGACGGCGCGCGCCTCTAGGTCCACGGCGTAGATGGTGAGCTGCTCGCGGTTGTTGAAGTTGTTGCCGATGTCGCCCACGTACACCCGGCCACGCGCGTCCTGAGCCACCTCCTCCCAGTCGTAGTTGCGGATGGGCAACTCGATCCGGTCACGAATTTCGCCCGTCAGGTTGGTCACGTAGAGCGTCGACGGCCCGCCGCTGTCGCCGTGGGTGAGCAGCAGCGTGTCGTTGAGCACCACCAGCCCCGAGCTTTCGCGGATTGGGGCCTCCAGACGCCCTACGCGCTGGTGGGTGAAGCAGCGCGTGCTGGAGTCGAAGTCACCCTGGCGGCGGTCGGTGCGGCAGCCGCAAAAGGTCGTTTGCAGCGCCACCATCCAGGTAAAGAGCTTGACGGTAAGCATGGGGGTTTTCATTTGAGTACGCCGACGCGCAGGTGAGACGGCCGCTCCCGGTCGTGATAGAGGCGGATGGTCGCAGGCTGGTAGTCGTCGGGGTTGGCTTGGTACGGATCGCTGAACGGCTGCGACACGAGCGGGACAAGGCACACGGGTCGGGACATGACCCGAAAAGTAACGCCGGGCGTGTTCAAACGCCCCACAAACAGAAGCGCCACCTAACCCCGAGGGGGCAGATGGCGCTTCGTATCGGAAAAAGCCGTTCTAAAGTCCGAAGGCGTAGCCGACATTCAACGACACCACGCCGTTGCGCAAATCGTTGCCGGGCTGGACGTCGTACACACGGCTCACGCCTTGCGAGTAACGCGCGTCGAGGTTGACCCAACGGCCGTTCGTCACGCGGACGTTGGCACCGACGCCCACCTGCACACCGAAGTCGAACGGGCGCACGTCGTCGCGGACGTCACGGACCTGGTCGGTGGTTTGGTCGACTTGCTTTGCGCGCAGGTTGTAAGCGGCATAAGGGCCGGCGTAGATCGTGGGGCGCACCCTGCCCTCGCCGAAGAAATACCGAAGGAGCACGGGCAGCTCCACGTAAGAGAGGTTGATCTGCTGGTCGCTCTCGCCGCTGCGCTCGATCTCCTCACCCTTTTGGGTGTATAGCAGCTCCGTGGAGACACCCAGGTGGTTGACCGAGCTGTAGGTCAGGAAGAAGCCTCCGTTCAGGCCCGTGTTCCACTGCACCTGATCGTTGCCGGTGTAAGTGGCGAAGTTCACGCCCGCTTTGGGACCGAAAGAGACGCGGCTCTGCGCCTGGACGGCGGTTGAGGACGCGAGCAGACCCAGCGAAAGGGCCACATTCTTGAAGCTGAAAACGATATTTTTCACGTTGGTTTTTCTTCTTTGTTAGCATCCCATCTGTTCGGGATAAGCGACTGTACTGAAGAAAAGCGGGCTAGGTTTCGCCCAAGATGAAAAATATTTTCGGGTCGTTTTCGCCGTGTCTTCGCGCATCGCCCGTTAGGCAGACCGAGCCGTCGGATCGTACGCCCGAAGGATACAATTGATCGCTTCTCGCCCGAACGTCCTCCGGTAGACTCGGCTCAGTCGCTCCGGCGCACGTCGCCGCTCAGTCGGGTCCGGGCGGGAGATCCTTTGTACCGTACCTCGGCCGCGCCCGACGCCTGGGCGTCGAGCTCTTCACGGGCCTGGACCTTGGCGTCGGCCGCGCCGCTGACCTGCACCTCGGTGCGCTCGCTGCGCAGTTGGTAGGCGTAGTAGTCGGCCGCGCCGCTGATGTGCGCCCGTTGCACGTCGGTGCGCCCTTCGAGGCGTACGTCGGCCGCACCGCTGATGCGCACGTCGAGGTCGCGCACGTCGACCTCAAGCCGCATGTCGCTCGCGCCGTGCACGTAGATCTTCAGCGCCTCGCCGCGCACCGTCGACTCGCCCCGCAGGTCGGCCGCGCCGTGCAGCTCGATGGCTTCCAGCTCGGTGAAGGTCACGTATGCCTTGACGTTTACGTCTTTGAAGAGCGTGCGCAGCCGCACCGGGTTGCCCTTCATGCTGAGCACCAGGCGGCCACCCTGCACTTCGGCCTTCAGGTTATCGAGAATGTCTTCGTCGGCTTCGAACGCGACCGAGGGGGTGTCGCCTTGCCTAAGGTAGACGTCGAAGACGCCGCCCACGTCGAGCTTCGAGTAGTCGTCGACCGTGTAGACGACGCGGTCTTGGGCGGCGAGCGGGTGCAGCGTGATGCTGAACAGGAGCAGGGCGAGGAGGAGGACGCTTTTCATTTGATGGGGGGTTGACAAGTCTACCCCTAAGGATGCCGCCGCGCGCCGAAGGGTTGCAGGGCACGTCAAAAAAACAGACCGTCCGTCCGCGCCGAAACTTTGCCGGGTGGGCCACCGTTCCGAGCGCAGTTGTTGGTAGAACCCGTTCGTATTTTTGCCTGCTTTACATCACGCCGCCATGAGAAAACACGCCCCCCTGCTTTGCTTCGCCGCGCTCTTGCTTGCGGGTCCTCTCGCCGCGCAGGGCATCATGAGTTTTCAGACCGAAGCGCACGACTTCGGCGACGTGGTCGAGGGCACCAAAGCCGAGCACGAGTTTACGTTCACCAACACCGGCGACCAACCGGTGGTGATCAGCAGCGTGCGCGCCTCGTGCGGTTGCACCACGCCCCACTGGACCCGCGAGCCCATTTTGCCGGGACAGTCGGGCAGCATCAAGGCGTCTTACAATAGCCAGGGGCGGCCGGGCGGCTTTCACAAGACCATCACCGTCACGTCGAACGCGGCCACCCCTTCGCGCGTACTGCGGATTAGCGGCAGCGTGGTCGACCAGCCCGCCTATACCGCCGAGGAGTTGGCCCGCTCCCCCCGCGTGCAGGCCGACCAGGTGCGGCTGGCGATGGGCAAGGTCGAGTTGGGGCAGCACGCCACGCGCACCTTCCGGGTGCAGAACACCGGCAAGAGCGACCTGGTGATCGAAGGCCACCGCAGCAACTGCGACTGTATTGAACTGGAACCCGCGCAGACCACCCTCGCTCCGGGCGCGTCGACCGCCGTGAAGGTCACGTACGCCCCACGTTACGACCGCTCCGAGTCGGTGATGCTGCTGACCAACGACTTGACCACGCCCGCGCTGGAAATCACGCTGCGGGCCGACGTGGTGCAGAGCCTTTCGACGTCGCCCACACTGATGCGCGAAGAAAAGGCGGCCGTTCCCTTTAAGTAGGGCACACTCACCGAGAAAACCCCTGCCGCTTCTCCTGCCGGGAAGCGGTTCTTTTATACTTTCCGCTTTCAAATTTTTACACCTCTACCGCTTATGATCGTCGGCATTCCCAAGGAGATTAAGAACAACGAAAACCGTGTAGCCATGACGCCCGGCGGCGCGGCCGAACTCGTCAAACACGGCCACACGGTGCTCGTCCAGAGCCAAGCGGGGGTGGGCAGCGGCTTTCCGGACGGATTTTACGAGCGGGCGGGCGCGCGCATCCTCTACGACATGGCCGACGTCTACGCCCAGGCCGAGATGATCGTCAAGGTGAAGGAGCCCATCGAGGCCGAGTATGCCCTGGTGCGTCCCGACCAGTTGGTGTTCACCTACTTCCACTTCGCCTCCTCGCGGCCGCTGACCGAGGCCATGATCGCCGCCGGGGGCATCTGTCTTGCCTACGAAACCGTGGAGCGCCCCGACCGCTCTCTGCCGCTACTGGTGCCGATGTCGGAGGT
>JBARYS010000025.1:0-4716 GCA_049648155.1 Catalinimonas sp.
CAGGCAAGGTACGGGTAGCCCCCGGATAGGCTCCGGTCGGTGCGCCCGGCGGCGGCGGCCCGCGCTGGTGCTGTTTGTCAATGGGCGGCGTGTTCTACTGCAAAACTCCGCCGGCGGTAAGCTGAAAGTTTAGGTCGTGTTGACCTATAGCTTGCTGATGCTTTCGGCGTTTTTTGCCCGTATGCTGCGCCGTTTTCGTTGGCCGATGCGCGGCCTAGGCGGCCCCGCAATCGCCCGCCTCAAGCGACTTGACTACGCGCAAAAAGACGCGCGAAACCACGAAATCATCCTACATGTCAACACGAGCTAGTGAGAAAAGACCGCTTGGCCGGAAGGTGAAGCGGTCTTTTCGTTTGCCCCCCTCGTCGGCCTACGCCGTCAGGCGCTCTATCAATGCCGTGTGTTGCGGGTAAGTGTCCAGGAGCGCCCACCGTTCGGCAAGCTCAAAGTCGGCGAAGTCGAAGCCGGGCGCGACCGTGCAGCCCAACAGCGTGTAGCCCGCCGCGTCGTTGAGCACCTCCGCGCCGAACCAGTGACCGCGCGGCACCACCGTCTGGAACACGTGGCCCTGCGTCGGGTCCGGCCCCAAGTGCGTGCGGGTGTAGGTGCCGTCGGGCGCGATGACGTGCAGCCGCAGCGGGTCGCCGGTGTGGAAGTACCACGCTTCATCCGAACGGATGCGGTGCAGATGCGACACCTGCGGGTGGTAGAGCATGAAGTAGATCGACGTGGCGAAGGCTCGCGCGCCGCCGTAGCGCCCGGGCAGGGCGGCGGCGGGGAGCTCTTCGGCAGAGCGGTAAGTTTCGCGGAAGTAGCCGCCCTCGGGGTGAGGTTGCAACTCTAGGTGGTCGATCCAAGCGTGGGCGTTCAGCATGACGCAAGGATAGCGCCGTTTGCCGGAAATCATTCGTCGTGAAACGGATGGTCACCCAGTCACTATTGACCGCACCACGCCGCGAGGGGCTTCCGGGCGGCGGTGTAGCCCGCGTCCAGCGCGCGTTGTAGGCTTTCGCAAGCATCGCCCGAACGCTTGAGTGCCCGCAGGGTCAACCCCCGGTTGTAGAGCACCGCGCCGTTGGCGGGGTAGTAGCGCAGCGAACGGTCGTAGTCGACGAGGGCAGCGGCGTGCGCCCCCCGCTCGAAGTGGAGGTTGCCTCGGTTGGTGTAGGCCTCCGAAAAGGCGGGGTTGTGGCGCAGCGTGCGGTCTAGGTCGGCCAGGGCACCGTCGGCATCGCCCAGCTTTTTGCGCGCCCGCGCCCGCTGAAAGCACACGTCGGCCGGGTCGCCACCCAGTTGCAAGGCCCGGTCCAGCGCCCGCCGGGCGGCCTCCCACTCGTCCGCTTCCAGGTGCAGAATGCCCCGTTGCAAACACGCCTCGGCGCTCTCTTCCGCCTCATGCAGTGCCCTCGCCAGCCGGTCGCCTTCGTGCCGGGCGCGGGCCAAGGCCGTCAGGTTAAGGAGGGTTGTGGGGTGGTCCGGGCGCAGTTTCAGGGCGGCCTCCAGATCGGTCAGTGCTCGTGCCGTGTCGCCCAGCAACTCGTAGGCCGTGCCCCGGTGCAGGTAGCTGTCGGCGTGCCGTGGGTTGTGTCGCAGCGCCGCCCCGAAGTGCACCACCGCCGAGTCGAGCTGATCGCGGCGGGCGTAGGTACGCGCCAGCCAATGGTGCAACTCGGCCTCCATGCCCGACTGTAACGTGCTCACACCCGTGGCGCGGAAGGTGCCGTCGGCGTCTACCTCGCCGGTGTAGAGCATCCGGTGCGTGGTGCCGCCGGGGTGGTCGAGCAGGTAGCGGAAGTCGTCGAGGGCCGTGCCGTATCGCCCAAAGTCGAAGGCCAGCCGACCCCGCAGCAGGCGCGCTTCCCGGTGCGCCGAGTCGAGGTGGACGGCTACCGTCAGGTCGGTTAGTGCGCCGTCCAAGTCGCCGGAACGTTCGCGCAGTTCGGCGCGCAGCAGGTAAGCAGGTAGCAGGTCGTGTTGCAGAGCGACCGCTCGGTCAGCGGCATCCAGCGCGTCCGTCCACCGCTGCGACCGGTAGTGGGCCTCGGCCGTGGCGAGCCACCTCTCCGCCGACCGGGGGAGTGGAGTAGCTTGAGCCATGAGCTGGGTGGGCAGCAGCATCAGCCAGAGAAGTGACCAGTTGCACACGGTGCCGTAACGCGGCGGCCCGCGCCAAAAGTTTGTCGGTGGGGGGCACGTTGAAGGTATCTCCAATAAACAAAAAACCGCGACACCCTCGGGGCGTCGCGGTCGGTTGCGTTACGGTAGTGAGTACGTGTTAATGGATTTTACTTGGTTTTATAAGTAGCCAAGGTGATGCGACTGGTGCTGACCTCAAATTGAACGTCGGCGTAAGGTAGTCGTGACAGGTCGTATACCCGGCTGAAATCCTTTTCTGATTCCACGAGGTCAGTGCGCAGCAAGCGTTGCGCCCCGTCATAAAGGTTGATTCGCACCGGCTCCGAGCGCTCGCCCCGCACCTTCACGCGGTAGCGTTGGTCGGCCAGGGGGTCGATCTCCACGTGTACGTCCGGCTTAGTGGGCATCTTGTGCTGTACCAACAGCTCACGCCGGCCGTGCTCGTCCTTGATCTCGAAGGTGTATACGCCGGGGGGCAGGGCATTCATGTCGAACTGTTTGGTCTCGTTGGCTACTTGCGTCCAGTGGGCGCGGTAGAGCACGAATCCGTCGTCGTCACGCACCCTGAGCCGGACGTCGCCGGGTTGGGCCGCGTCGTAGTACAGGTGGTACACACCTGGGGTCGCCGAGGGCGTCACGTTAACGTACGCCTTCTCGCCGGGGCCGGCCAGGGCCGGGGTCGCCGTAGCGATGATGCAGAGCATCACGATGTACTTGATGATGTTTTTCATAGCATTATGGTTTGTCATAACCGCTGCAAAGGTAGAGGGGGGCGAGAAGATATTTCCAATAGAAAGGCTTATTTGTTGAAGATTAAAGAAATAAAGGGGGGTTTTTGCTTAAAATAAAAAAACGTAACACAATGTGATCAAATAGTTGACTGATTTTGAATAACAAACAGGGCCGGTTTCGAGCCCCCCATTGTCCGGCCCGTGCGTACGAAGTAAGGTTCAGCGACTTTCGTCTCTCTTTTGCGCTTCCCATGACGCCTCCTGACTCTCCGGCTTCGACGTCTCCAAAATCGCGGCGCGAAGCGTACCGGAGCTACCTCTCGGAATTCGTGTACGGTGGCATCGACGGCAGCGTGACGACTTTTGCGGTGGTGGCCGGGGCCGCTGGTGCTAACCTCGACGCCGCCGTGGTGCTCATTCTGGGCTTTGCCAACCTTCTGGCCGACGGGTTTGCCATGTCGGTGGGCAGTTACCTCTCGAACCGTACCGAGCGCGATCATTGGAAACGTGACCTGCGTCGTAAGCGCGCCGAGGTGCGCGACGACCCCGCCGGGCAGCGGGCAACGTTGCGGGGCGTGTACCGGGCGAAGGGATTCGAGGGTGAACTGCTCGACCGGGTGGTGGATGTCCTCGCCGCCGACCGGGACCATTGGGTCGACACGCTGATGAAGGAAGAGCTCGAAACGCTACCGTCGCACAAGCCACCCCTCCGGATGGCGCTCGTCACGTTCGTCTCGTTCGTGGTGGTAGGGTTGGTGCCGCTGCTCGCTTATCTGGCTGACTTCTTCGCGCCGGCCACCGCGCTCCCCCGCTTCGAAACGGCTTCCGTGCTCACGTTCGGAGCTTTCGTGCTCATCGGTTGGCTCAAGAGTGCCGTCACCGAGCGCAACGTGCTGCGGGGGGTGCTCGAAACCGTGCTGCTGGGCGCGGTGGCAGCGGCGGTAGCTTATTACGTCGGCGACGTGCTGGAACGGGTGCTGTCGTAGGTCGCGCACCATCCCTTGTTCTAAGGAGAGCCTCCGCTGAAGCCCTCCCACGTCGAGCACGGCGCGAATTGCGTGGTCTTGGGGGTGAACTATCAGAGCCGGCGGTCGAGGATGTTGGGCGTACGACGGACCGCCGGAAAGTGCGGCTTACGTCAGAAGTATCAAGTCGCTACGCGGGTCGAGGGTCTGTACAAAGGCGGATCAGAACGCCCCCGCTATCTCCTGATGAGTGAACGACACGTTGGGTAACCGGATTGGCGTCAGTGTGTTGTCGGGCTGGGGGCGGAGCACCTCGGTGTAGCGGCCGTCGGCGGGGCGGCGGTAGATCGTCAGTTCGGGACCAGCCACGTTCAGCAGCCACACCTCGGGTATACCGGCTTCGGCGTAGAGCGGCACCTTTACGTCGCGGTCGTACTCGTAAGAGCTGTCGGCTACCTCGATGAGCAGAAGCACGTCGGCCGGGCCGGGGTGTCCGGCGGCGTAGTAGTCCTCTTGGGGCCGCAGCACGGCCAGATCAGGCTCAGGTTCGGAATACTCATTTATTCGCACAGGGTTTTGCACGCTAGTTACCGCTCTGTTGCCGAGCGTTTGACTCAGAAGGGCGTTAAGACGATTTACGTGGGCAGCATGGAAACGACCGACGGCACTCATGGCGATAATTTCTCCCCGGATCAATTCGACCCCATCATCAGGTTTGAAAATACCCGTCTCGGCCATCCGGTAGTACTCCTCGACCGTGAAGCGATAGGTGGTAACGGCGGCGCTCATGGGGAAAGTTAGTTGATCGGGTACGGAGTAGCAGTCCGTGCGAAGGGTGCTTACGAATCAGAACGCCCCCGCTATCTCCTGATGAGTGAACGACA
>JBARYS010000026.1:0-3044 GCA_049648155.1 Catalinimonas sp.
CGTTGCCCGCCGACTCCGCCGTGGTGCTGGTCGTGCCCCTGCAGGTCTGTGGCCCCTGCGTGGATCAGAGCCTGGCCTTCGCCGCCCAGCACCGCGACGCCGCCCGCCTGCGCACCGTCGTCACCCAAACTCAGTCACCGAAGGCCACCCGCCTGCGGCTGCCTGAAGGTCTACCCACCGCCCCGCGTGTGCTCATCGACACGGCTAACGCGCTGGCGGGTGTGGCTCCGTTTCACGCTCACCCTACCCTGGTCTACTACGAGAGCGGGCGCATCGAGCGCGTGGTCGGGCTGCTGCCCGGCGACGTAATGGGCCACTTGGAAGCGGCCGGTGCGTACCTCACTACCCCGTGACTCAGCTCCGCACCCTGCTCCACCGCCCCGTGGCCGTGCTGGTCAGCTTCCCGGCGGCGGCCGTCTTCAGCGCCGTGGCTCTGCGGTTGCTTCCCCTGGCATTGCTGCCCGACGAGGCACTCGCCGCCGAGGGCAAGCGCACGGGCGGTGCCACAGTAGGTCTCTCGCAGTAGGGCAACACGCCCGTAGCGGCTGGGGCGAGTTCCATACGCCGTGGTAGTGCGAAACCGAGCGCAGCTTGCGCAGCCCTTCCAGGCGGGAGAAGGCGTTTTCGAGCGGGGCGGTAAGCTGCTGCTCAACCAGGGCGGGTGGGGCATCGGGCAAAGCGTATGTGACCGACGGGACCTGCGCCTCGGGCCGCAATTGTACGGGCAGACGCAGGAGCAACTTTACCAAAGACAGCAAAAAAAGAAGAAAAGCGTGCGAGAGGGATTCACCCTGATAAGGGTACACGAAAAACTGTGCGATAGACAAAATGCAATTTAGAATCGCTCACCTGTGTATCGGGAGGGAATCACTAAGGAACAAATGCAATATTCTGATCTCATACGTCGCAACTTGAATCTGTTTTAGCGTAAATTTATGCGCGTTCATATTGCATGGGGGGGGGATTGACTACTTTGCCGAAACATGATCGTTCGGCCGACAATCTTTGTGCTTTTTACACATAAACGTTAAAACCATGTTTACAAAGAAAAAAGTAGCTCACTTGTCTTTGGTAGCTGCCCTGCTCGGATCAACCTTTGCTTGGCATGTGCCGGCCTACGCTACTGCCACCTGTGGTGGTAGATACTACTTCTGTGAAAGTGATGCTATAGAAGCTGCTAAATAGGCGCTTGCCAATTGCAACGGAGATGTCTTCATAGAAACTGTGGATTGCAATAACTATGCGAGTTAGCAAATGAGACTGTCACATAGCGCAACCCAAAGCGAGAATTTGGGTTGCGCTCTCTTTTGTTCGACTGCTCGCAGATTCTATATTTGATCGCACTTCAACTCCGCATAATGGTACGATCATCATGCACAAGTACGCAAAAACAGATCAGACCCGGGGGGCAGTATGCTTTACTCAGCGCACATTCTTGCCAAAGCAGCAAAAACACATCATGAGTAGACCAACGCTATCACGCTTCTTGTCTGCAGTGCTGTTCCTCATGTCTTCGTGCGACACGCGTGGAGACAAAGATCATCCGAATGTAAAATTAGATATTAACGACTTCGAAGTAGTAGATATTCCCATCACGACCCATGAGCTTAATTGGTATACGGCAAGTCATGTTCAGGTAGATACAGGGCTGTTTTGGGGCTATAACCACACGAGGCACGCCTGCGACATTTTTGATATTGATCTAAAACGCCATGTCAAAAGCATCAAGCTAGACCATGACGGCCCTCAAAAGATTGCGCCCGTAGGTGAGCTAGTTGCTTATGAAGAAGGAGTGATATTGCAAACCATGGCGCACCTCATCTTCCTGTCTAAGGGAGACTCGATAAGCCGGAAGCTGAGCTACGTGAAAATACTGGGTACAGATACTTCAAAATACAGTCCGCGTCATCAACGTGTAACCATTGGCAGCTCCGAGAGAGTATCTTACTACACGAAAGAGACCAGCGTTATAATCCCCCTTTTCCCTACAGACATTGAGCCAAGCGCGAGTGAGAAGTATTACAAGAGTTTAAGGCTGGCTCGCGTAAATGTTCAGAGCGGTGCTACCACGTTCTACAATGTACCTTACCCCGAAGAGCTTACGGCAGGAGAATACTTTGGTTCATTAGATTACCCTCAGTTGAGTACGAAAGGGGATTCGCTCATATATAATTTTCCGTACACTTCAGAAATATTTTGTTACAACACTTCGACTGCGGTATTGACAACCTACACGGTGGCTAGTAGAAACATTCCCGAAAACTATCCTGTAGACATATCGACCTTCAAAGACCCGATGAAACGGTTGGAACATCGTCACGCATCTGCCCAGTATGCCTATGTACTGTACGATCCACATCGTAACCTCTTCTATCGCTCCCACAAGGGAGAGACAGAGTTCGGAAAATTTTCCGATTTTTCTTCTAGGTATCTGACGATCATGGATGAAAACTTCAACCCTTTAGTTGAGGCAAAGCTTCCGGAAATAATATCGCCGATGTTTGCTATCGCTCCGCAAGGCCTCATTTTCCAATACAAAGCCGGTGCCCTCGACAACGAAGAGTTTCTGCGGTTGGCTGTCTTGAATGTCGACACTTTGCTGCGCGACTACTCGCTGGAGATCGATTGATAAGGTTCCTCTGAATAAGAATTCTCAGCTCCGCACCCTGCTCCACCGCCCCGTGGCCGTGCTGGTCAGCTTCCTGGCGGCGGCCGTTTTCAGCGCCGTGGCCCTACGGTTGCTGCCCGTGGCACTGCTGCCCGCCGCCGACGTGCCCCGCGTGGTGGTGCGCCTCACCTACCCTGACACCGCCGCCGGTCAGGTCGAGCAGACGGTGCTACGCCCCCTGCGCACCTAACTGTCTACGATGGCCCACCTCGAAGCGCTCACCAGCCGCGCCGCCGCCGGAACGTAGGCGTCTGATCGGCGGACCGCCGGGCCAACCATGAGGTCGCGCCGGCAAGCGCAAGTCGACTAAACGGAGGCTGTACAAGACCGACATCTCTGAAGATAGGGCCTAACGAGATTATTCTTGACATAGAGA
>JBARYS010000027.1:0-2398 GCA_049648155.1 Catalinimonas sp.
ACACGGAGGGGGCCGCGCCGGTCGCCACCGACACCGCGCTGGTGCTGTACTACGACAGCTACTCCGAGAAGGGCTACAAGTACGTCTCCACCCGCGACTACCAGACGTGGAGCGCAGAGCAGGCACCCGTGATGGTCGACTCCGACAACATCATGCGGCACGGCAGCGTCGTCGAAATCACGCGCGAGCGGCTGCAAGGCATCCTCGAAGCGGCCGGCAACCCGTAGACTTGCCCGACCCGTTGCTCAAAACATCTCTTTTGGACCTCTCCCACATCCTCAACGACCTCGGCGAAGCGCCCGAGGCGTACCACGGCGCGGTGGTGCCGCCCATCGCCCAGACCAGCAACTTCTGCTTCGCCGACGTGGCCGCCATGCGCGAGGCGCTGCGCCGCGAGCAGCACGTGCCCTTCTACACGCGCGGCACCAACCCCACCACCGACATCCTGCGCAAGAAGCTGGCCGCCCTCGAAGGCACCGAAGATGCCCTCGTGTTCGCCAGCGGCAGCGCGGCGGTGGCGGCGGCCGTGATGCAGCACCTCGGCAGCGGCGACCACGTGGTGCTGGTGCAGAAGCCTTACAGTTGGACGCACAAACTGCTCACCCGGCTGCTGGCGCGCTTCGGCGTGGCTACAACCGAGGTGGACGGCACCCGCACGGCGGCATTCGAGGAGGCCCTGCGCCCCGAGACCAAGCTGATCTACCTCGAAAGCCCCAACTCGCTCACCTTCGAGCTGCAAGACCTGGCCGCCGTGGCCACCCTGGCGCGCGCGCGGGGCGTGGCGACGGTGATCGACAACAGTACGGCCACGCCCCTGGGCCAGCGCCCCGCCGACCTGGGCGTCGACGTGATCATCCACTCGGCCACGAAGTACGTCGGCGGTCACTCCGACGCGGTGGCGGGCGTGGTGTGCGGGTCGGCCGCGTTCATCGCCGACCTGTTCGCCTCCGAGTACATGACGCTGGGCGGCGTGCTCTCGCCGTTCAACGCCTGGCTGCTGCTGCGGGGGCTGCGCACGCTGCCGCTGCGCTTCGAGCGGTCGAGCCGCACGGCCGAGGCGCTCGCCACTTTTATGCAGACGCAGCCCGACGTGGCGCGCGTTTACTACCCCTTCCTGCCCGACCACCCACAGGCCGCCCTGGCCCGGCAACAGATGCGGTGGGCGGGCGGTCAGTTCTCGGTGATGCTGCGGACCGACGCGTGGGCGGCGGTGGAGCGCTTCTGCAACGCCTTGCGGCGCTTCCGGCTGGCGTGCTCGTGGGGGGGCTACGAGTCGTTGGCCTTCCCGATGTGCGCGCTGGCCGACGCCGCCAACTACGACCGCGCCGCGCCCTTTCAACTGGTGCGCCTCTACGCCGGGCTGGAGGAGCCCGAAGCACTGCGCGACGACCTGGCCGGGGCGTTGGCGGCCATGCGCGCGTAGCCCCCACACGATCAGACGCGTTTTGTAACTTTGCCGCCCGAATCGCCCCGCGTGCTCCGCGCCGTGGTGGCAAATCGGGTCTGCGGACGTGGCGAAATTGGTAGACGCACTAGATTTAGGATCTAGCGCCGCGAGGCGTGTGGGTTCGAGTCCCTCCGTCCGCACTTTGGAACCTGTCTGAATTTTTGCTTCGAAGTTGATGAATGATCTTTTGCCGTCGGGCTTCGTAAGTTTTCTCGACAATAGCGCCGCTATTCTCTCGAAAATTTACTGCGCTCGATACGGAGCCGGCCTCCCGGCGAGATCTTCATTCGTCGACTTCGAATCAAAAATTCAGACGGGTTTTTAACACCCTCGGCGTTGCTGTTGAGGGTGTTGCTTTTTGACCTTATTCGGTAGGTCTCCGACCGGCTGCCGAACGAGGCTTTTAACTCGGTGCATCACGGCAAACCCCCGTTTTAGTGAACATCACACTCGACAAACAAGACGAAAATCACGCCTCGCTGGAGATCGTCCTCACCGAAGAAGACTACCGCCCGAAGGTGACCGCCAAGGTCAAAGAGTACGGCAAGCGCGTGCAGCTCAAGGGCTTCCGCCCCGGCAAGGTGCCCCCCGGCCTGATCCGCAAGATGTACGGTCGCAGCATCCTGATCGAAGAGGTCAACGAGCTGCTCTCGCAGGGCATGAGCGACTACATCCGCGAGCAGAAGCTGGGCGTGGTGGGCGAGCCGGTACCCGACGTCGAACGCCAAGAGCAGATCGACTGGGACAATCAGAAAGAGTTCGCCTTCCGCTTTCAATTGGGGCTGATTCCGGAGTTCACCTACGACCCCGCCGCCGTGCAGGTGACCCGTTACGCGGTGGAGGTGACCGAAGAGCAGGTCGACGAGACCATCGAGCGGATGCGCGACCACTACGGCGAAGAAGAAGAGGTTGAAGAGGCGGACGAAGAGACGACCTTGACCGGCGTGCTGG
>JBARYS010000028.1:0-13305 GCA_049648155.1 Catalinimonas sp.
CCCGGTGGCCCCGGTGGCCCCGGTGGCGGACCGAGCCGCGGCAAGAAGGCACCTACGAAGGAGGAGCCGACCGACAAACAGATTCAGGAGCAGATTCGCGCCACGCTGGCCCGCCTGAGCGGCGGCAAGGGCGGGGGTGGCAACCGCGCCCGTTACCGCAAGGAGAAGCGCTCGTCTGCCGCCGCCGAGCGGGAAGAGCGCGCGCAAATTGCCCGCGAGGAGGCCCGCAAGCTGCGCGTTACCGAATTTATCTCGGCCAACGACTTGGCTTCGTTGCTCGGCGTTTCAGTTAACCAGGTGATTTCGACGTGCCTCTCGCTGGGGATGTTCGTCTCGATCAACCAACGCCTCGATGCGGAAGCCATCACCGTTATTGCCGATGAGTTCGGTTATGAGGTGGAATTCTACAACGCCGAGGAGGAGTTTCAGACGATGGAGGAGGAGGAGGACGCGCCGGAAGATCTCAAGCCGCGCGCACCGATCGTCACCATCATGGGACACGTCGACCACGGCAAGACCTCGCTGCTCGACTACATCCGCGATGCGAACGTGGTGGCCGGCGAGGCCGGGGGCATCACTCAGCACATCGGTGCCTACGAGGTGCGTACCGAAGACGGCCGCAAGATCACTTTCCTCGATACACCTGGTCACGAAGCCTTTACCGCCATGCGGGCGCGGGGTGCCAAGGTGACCGACGTGGTCATCATCGTGGTGGCCGCCGACGACAGCGTGATGCCGCAGACGAAGGAGGCCATCAACCACGCTCAGGTGGCGGGGGTGCCCATCGTCATCGCCATCAACAAGATGGACCGCCCCACGGCGAACCCCGAGAAAATTCGCGAGCAGCTCGCCAACATGAACATTCTCGTCGAGGAGTGGGGCGGCAAGTACCAAAGCCAGGAGGTGTCGGCCAAGACCGGTCAGGGCGTCCCGGAATTGCTCGAAAAGGTCTTGCTGGAGTCTGAGTTGTTGGAGCTGAACGCCAATCCCGACCGTCAGGCGGTGGGTACCATCCTGGAAGCCTCGCTCGATAAGGGGCGTGGGTATGTGGCCACGATGCTCGTGCAGAGCGGCACGCTGGAGATCGGCGACACCCTGCTGGCAGGCTCGCACTACGGCCGTGTGAAAGCCATGAACGACCACCGTGGCGCGCGCGTGAAAGAGGCCGGGCCCGCGCAGCCGGTGCAGGTGCTCGGCCTGGATGGTGCCCCACAGGCCGGCGACGTGGCAAAGGTGTACGAGAACGACCGCGAGGCGCGCGACATCGCCAACCGCCGCGAACAGATCCTCCGCGAGCAGAGCGTACGTACGAAGAAGCACATCACGCTTGACGAGATTGGTCGCCGCCTGGCCATCGGTACGTTCAAAGAGCTCAACATCATCGTCAAGGCCGACTTCGACGGCTCCATCGAGGCCCTGGCCGATTCGCTGCTAAAGCTCTCGACCGAGGAGGTGCAGGTGAACATCATCCACCGTGCCGTAGGGCAGATTTCGGAATCGGACGTGCTGCTGGCTTCGGCGTCCGACGCCATCATCGTCGGCTTCCAGGTGCGCCCCTCGCCGAACGCGCGTAAGCTGGCCGAGCAGGAGGAGATTGAAATCCGCCTCTACTCGGTCATCTACGACGCCATCAACGAGATCAAGGACGCAATGGAGGGCATGCTCGCCCCGCAGGTCGAGGAGGTCATCGTCGGCAACGTCGACATCCGCGAGGTGTTCAAAATTTCGAAGGTCGGCACCGTGGCCGGTTGTTACGTGACCGAGGGCTACGTGAAGCGCAGCAGCAAGGTGCGCCTCGTACGCGACGGCATCGTGGTTTACACCGGCGACATCGACACGCTGCGCCGCTTCAAGGAGGATGTCGGCGAGGTCAAGAACGGCTACGAGTGTGGTCTGAGCATCAAGAACTTCAACGACATTAAGGTTGGCGACCAGGTGGAGGTGTTCGAGCAGCGCGAGACGAAGCGAACCCTTTAGCACTTCCGGCGGGCGACCCAGGTGAGGCATTCCGTTCGGAACGCCCCGCTTGGGTTGCTCGCTCCGTCCGGGCCGTATGAACATCGACATATTTTTTGACCCGGTCGAAGAGTACCTGGTCGACGAGGTATCCGACCTCAACTCCGTTCGCCACCAGATCACGGTGCACCACGGCATTCCTTTCCCGGAGTGGGCTACCGCCGACATCGCCGTGATCGGACTGAGTGAAGTGCGCGGGGCGCGCGGGCAGCAGGGGGCGGCCGGGGCGGCCGGGGCCGTGCGCTCCGCTTGGTATCGCCTGAAGAAGGGAGCCGGTCGCTACCGCATCGTCGACCTGGGCAACCTGCGCAACGGACGTACGCTCGAAGAGACCTACGAACGCCTGCGGGCGGTGTGCGACATGTTGCTGCAGAACGACGTGCTGACGGTGCTCGTCGGCGGCACGCACGACCTGCACCTGGGCGCTTACCGCGCGTTCGAGGATCTGGACCAGCGCATTACGGTGCTGAACCTAGACGCGCGCGTGGATCTGGAGGGCGACGATTACGCCCCCAACCGGACGCACCTGAACGAGCTGATCACGCACCAGCCCAACTACCTCTTTAACTTCGTACACGCCGCTCACCAGGCATACCTAGTGGACGCCCCGGCTACGTTCGCGCTCGAAAAGCTGAACTTCGACCTGATTCGTCTGGGTCAGATACACGACGACGTGCGGACGCTCGAACCTTTTGCCCGCGAGGCCCAGATGCTCAGCTTCGACGCCGGGGCCATCCGGCAGCAGGACGCTCCCGGTGCGGGTGGCTTGCCGTTCGGGATGTCGGCCGAAGAGGCGTGTCAGCTCGCCTGGTACGCCGCCTACGGCCACGCGCTGCAACTGGCCGGACTCTACGAGTACGACCCCGATCACGACCGCCGGGGGCAGACCGCCGGGGTGCTGGCCGTGATGCTCTGGCACTTGGTAGAGGGCTACTACCACCGCCCCGGGCCGCCCGACTTCGACGCCGCCTTCATGACGCGCTACGTGGTGCCGACCCACAGACCAGAGGGCGCGGCGGGGCAGCCGCTGATCTTCTACAAACGGACGCAGACGGGGCAGTGGTGGCTCGAAGTGCCGGGAGCGGACGACGTCGTTCGACGCGTGCCGTGTGGCTACGCAGATTATCAACAGGCCTGTGCGGGCGTAGTACCCGACCGCTGGATCACCTCACACGCCCGGCTGATATGAAGAAGCAAGCGCCCCCCCAGTACACCCGCGCGCAGTTGGCGCTCCGCAACGGACAGGACCGCGAGGAGATTTGGTGTGCTTACAAAGGCAAAATTTATGACGTGAGCAGGTCGCGCCTCTGGCGGAACGGCCACCACTACGAGCACTGGGCTGGGCAAGACCTGACGCGGGAGCTAGGCGATGCCCCCCACACCGCCCGCGTGTTCGACAAGTTCGAGGTTATCGGTACGTTGCGCCCGTGATACTGATTGCTGACTCCGGAGCCACCAAGACCGACTGGCGGCTGCTCGCCGACGACGGGAGCATACAACAAGCCAAGACGGTTGGCTTCAACCCTTACTTCATCACCGGCGACGAGATCGCCGCTACGCTGAGAACCTCGCTGCTTCCCGACCTGCCGAAACTGCCCCGGGAGGTGTTTTTTTACGGCGCGGGGTGCTCCACACCAGACCGGGCGGCGGTGGTGGTGGGGGCGCTGCAAGCGGTGTTTCCCCACGCCGAGGTGCAGGTGATGCACGACCTGCTGGCGGCAGCCCGCGCCCTCTGCGGAAGGGAGGCCGGTGTGGCCTGCATTCTCGGTACGGGGTCGAACTCTTGTTTGTACGACGGGCGGAAGATCACCGATCAACGGCCGAACCTCGGCTTCTGGCTGGGCGACGAGGGGAGCGGGGGGCATCTGGGAAAATTGCTGCTGACCGACTTCATGCACGGTGATCTGCCGGCTGAGCTAGCCAAAAAATTCGAGCGACGCTACCGCACCGACCGCGACCAGATTCTCGCCGAACTCTACACCCAACCCGCGCCGAATCGGCACGCGGCGTCGTTCGCCAAGTTTATGTTCGACCACTTGCGGCACCCCTTCGTGGCCCGGAGAGTGTACGGCGCGTTCGCATCGTTTTTGGAGCGGTACGTGGAGAAATACTCGGAAGCAACGGCCCACCCGGTTCACTTCACCGGCTCGGTGGCGTTCTACTACAGCAACTTGCTGCGACGCGTGGTGCAGGATCGGGGGCTGCGGCTCGGACGAGTGCTGGAGACACCCATCGCCGGGTTGACGCTCTACCATCAGGAAGCGTAGCGAACGCTACTCTACCTTCCACAGAAACAGCTCACGGCCGGTATCGCTGGTGTAGAGGAAGCCACGTGCGACCTTGTTGCCTCTCTCCAGCATGACGAACTCCCCGGCTTTACGTCCCCCCAGGAAGAGCTCATTTCCCTTCAGGCGTACGCGCCGTTCGGCGGCGGCGGGCGTGCGCCACGAGTAGCCCGTCCACTGTAGGGGCATCAGCTCGATGTTGTCCCACTCCATCTTCCAGGCGACCTTGGCGTTGGCGCTGGCAAAATTGTTCCCTTGCCATTCGTAAACGCCTTCGTACTGATCGACCGACCGCTCGTCGACGAGCAGGCTGTCCATCGGGATGCGGTTGTACTCCAAGCCCGTCACGGTGCGGGCGGGTAGCTCGACGGCAACCCCGCCTCTCAGGTATTTGCGCTTGCCCGATTTGCCCTCGCCGCTGCCGAAGGCATACTCTTCATAGTTGCTGTAGCGTCCGCCCCGCCGGCCCTCGTCGGTAGAAGCGTCGCCCGCGTCGGTGGGAGTACGCGTTGAGGAGCTAAACGCGTAGGCGATCGGCTCCGAAGCCACTTCGATGTAGGGGAGAGGACGGTCCTTGGGCAGCGGGGCCTGGAAGTCATCGACCATGCCGTTGGGATACTCGACGCGCTGCACCTCTTCAGTGGGAATCTTGTAGACGGCACCCTGCGGCGAGGTGAACTTCCGGTACTGTATGTCGGTGGCCGACACCTCTACTACGAGCGCTTCGATGGTCCCGCCGTCGATTTTCCGGATGATGTCCGGTTGGCTCGTCTGCGCGGCGGCGGAGACGGCCAAGAGAAGGGTGCAAAACAGAGGCACCAGGTGCCGTACGACGCCCGAGAAAAAAGAGGTGGGATGGAAGGACATACTGAGGGGCCTTTATTTGATATCGTACTTCTTGAGTAGCTTCTTAAAAGCTTTATCTTTCGCGAGCGACGTGAGGTAGCGCTTGCGGGCCGTTGCAAGCATCTGCGCGTCGAAATCAGACTTGGAGAGCGCCTCTTCGCATTGCTCTACCGCCTTGGCCGTTTCGCCGTTGCGCGCGCTCACGGACGCTTTTCCGAGCCAAGCCGACGCGTGGTGTGGATCGGCCTCGATGGCCTGCTTGAAGCAGTTGGTGGCGTCGCCGCTCTGGTTACGGTCCAAGCGCAGCCAGCCCTGTAAGGTCACCGCCGGGGCGGTAGGGATGCCGATCTTCCCCAGGTATGCTTCCAGGTCGGTCTCAGCGCTCTGCATGTCATTGAGGTGAAAGTAGCACCGTGCCCGGTGCAGGGCCGTCTCCGGGAAGCGCTCCAGGTCAGTCGCAGTGATTACTCTGGTTAGGTCTTCGGCACTCTTTTCGTACGCGCCGTCATCGTAGTGAACCATCGCGCGGGCGTAATAGGTCGCCGTCGGGTCATGCTTGAGTTCAAGGGCTTTCTCAAAGTCGGAGAGGGCATCCTTGAAGTCGCCTTGTCCGTGATGCACCACTGCCCGTTGGTAGTAGGCCGCGCCGTTCTCCTTGTCGAGCGAGAGCGCCTCGTCAAGTGACTCCATGGCCTCCTTTACATCGCCCTTGGCAAGACGCGACCGAGCGATCTTGGTATAGACAGCACTACGGCGGGCGTCATAGTCCGAGAAGTTGTCTTCCTTACGACGGTCCTTCATCCGTTCGAGGGTGCTCTCAAATTCGTGAATGGCCGTTGTATGATCGTTTTGCGCGGCCAGCACCTCACCTAGTGCCACCGTCGCGTCGTACATGTTGGGAGCCCTTTGCTTGGCCTGTCGGAGGTCTTGCGTCGCCTCGCGCAGGCGGTTACCCCGGCGGCGTACTTGGGCGCGTTGGTAGTAGTCGGCCGCATCGGCGGTCAGGTCGATGGCGCGCGTCTGCGCTTCTTCCGCCTGGTCGAAATCCCCCAGCGAGGTGTACATCTTCGCCAGACGACGCCAGCCCGGCGCGTAGTCGGGGCCCACCATCAGGGCATCGCGCTGCTGCCGTACCGCGTCGAGCCGCGACTGCCTGATCCAAGACTGCTCGGCGGCTTCGGTGAGGCTGCGGACCTCCGCGATCATGATTTGTTTCGTGGCGTCATCGACACCGTGCTTACGGGCGGCGGCGAAGTCGGTCGCGGCCTCGTCGATCTTGTTCAAGCGCAAGGCCGCGCGGCCGTGCTCGAAGTGCGCCTCCGAGGAGGTCTCGTCGATTCCCTGGGCGCGGGCGAAGTCGATCAGCGCCTTACCGTACTCTTCGCGGTCGTAGTGAAGCTGCCCTTTCGTAATCAGGTATTCGATGTTCTCAGGAGCTTGTGCCACCGCCCGGCGGTAGTCTTCCAGCGCGCCGGCGGGGTCGTCGAGCCGCTGCTTCAGGGTGGCTCGCTCTGCCAGGTAGGCGGCGTTGGTAGCGTCCAGGCTGATCACCACGTCCCAATCGGCCATGGCTTCGTACAGGTTGCCCTCTTTTTCCAAGAGTTTGGCGTGGGCCACGTACGCGTCGGCATAGCGCGAGTCGTAGCTGATCGCCGTTTGGTAGTCTTTCAGCGCCTGCTTGTTCTTGCCGGTCGCCTCGTAGGCGCGGCCCCGCAGCACGAACAGCTCGGGGCGCTTCTGCGGCTGCGCTTGGTTCGCTTTGATGAGCTTGTCCAGGTCTTTGATGGCCTCTTTGTGATCGCCGGCCATGATCTTACTGTTCGGAATGGACAGGTCGCGGATGGTCGCCGACAGCCCTTCGACGGTAGCACTGAGCTCCGGCTTTCGGTCCGGGCGCTCCCGTAGGGCCTCTTGGTAATACTGAAGGGCCACGTCATACTGACGCAAATCCTGGGCGAGCTCGGCGCGGTGGATAGCTTCGTCGTACCGATCGGTCTGTTCGGCCGCGCGGATAATCTCGTTCAGCCGCATCTTAGGGTGATACTTGTAGGGATAGACGGCCAGTGCGGCCTCGTAGGCATCGCGGGCCAGCACGAAGTCCTTCGCCTCGTACGCCTTGTCACCCTCGGCGATGGCGGTTTCGTACTCTTGGTCTTGGCGCTTCTGCTCGCGGGTGCCTTGCTCTTCGAGCTGCTTCATGTACGATTTGAGGGTCTCGGCGATCTGTTCCTGCATCATGGCGGGCGAAAGGTTCCCCTGCGCCGAGGCGGTCAGCGTGCCGTCGCTCTCGTCGTCGATCAGCACCACGTCGTTGGTAGGGTTCCCTATAGAGTCGCCCGGACGGTGGAAACCGATGGAGAGGATGCGCGTCTGCCAGCGGTTATCGACCCTGTCGGCGCGGATGTCCGCCACCCGGCCCAGCGTCTCGTAGGTTTTGTCGGGGTACTGACGGTGCGTACCCTCGTACGTACGTTCGAAGTAGACACGCACGTAGTAAAAGTCTTTACGCTTGACACTCGAAGCCTCCCGATTGTCCAGGGTGATGGTCGGCTCGTCCCCCTTTTCGTAGTAAAGGCTGAGCATCTGAAGGTACTTAGTCACCTCGTCGTCGCGGTAAGCCTCGGCATCGGCGTCGGGAACTAGGTCGTTCTCGATGATCACGTCCTTGTCGGCGAAGATCTGGTTCCTGCCGTCGGTGTAGCTATTGGTGATCAGGTCCTTCGTTTGCGCCGGCCCCACGGCGGCGTTAGTCACTACATTCATCAGGTCTTCGAGCTCGCCGATCAGGTTGCGGGCCTGGTAGATGATCTCGGCCCCTTCGCGTACGGTGAGCGTGTCGCTTGGCTCCCCGGTGGCCCCGCCGGTGCGGTGGGCCACCGCCGGCAGTGCGCTCAACAACAACAAGCACAGATAAAGTAGGCGCGTCATGGTCAGTCTATGTGGAGCACGTAACGTCGGTAGTTATTCTTGCCGGTGTTGTCGGCGGGAGCCAAGCGGCTGATGAGCCAACCGGAATTCTGGGTGGAGCGCTCGAACTGCTCAACCGTAAACACCCAGTCTTCGACCTGAAGGAAGTGGTAGCGCACGCGGTTGACCTGCGTGAACTTGACCTGCCCGGTGCGCACGCCGTAGATGAACAACGTCAGCGCGCTGGCCTCAAAGGTGTTGGGGAGATAATTGCGCACGTTGTCCATGTCGAGCAGCGCCTGTCCTAGGTTCATGAAGTCGGTGCCGTGGCTGTAGGGCGTCAGCGACGTGGTGGGGTCCGTCTGGTCGGGCAGCAGCAGGAAGTCACCGCGCGCGCCCACGATCACCCATTTCAGCGAGCGGCCGTCCGGCTGTTTCTCGATTTTAAGTGTGAGCTGCACCTTGCGGGCCTCCCCGGCGTAGAGCACGTTGCAGTCGGCCGTGGCGTACCAATCTTCGTCCTGAAAGTCGAGACGAGCGGGGCGGTCGTCGTTGTCTACCTGCGCCAGGAAGCGCTGCACGTTCACGGGGTCCCAACCGTCGTCGGCCTGGTTAAAGAGCGCGCTCAGCATCTGCCGCCGCGAGGGGGTCCGGCCGGCGTTCGTCCTTTGAAACTGCTCGTTGAGTAGCGTGCTCTCTTCGTTGTTGAAGCGCTCGAGAAATTCATCGATCTGCTTAACCTTGAACACGAAGTTATCGCGGTCCTGGTCCCACATGTTGCCCCCCGCCAAATCTTGCGCGCGCACCGCGTGGAGCGTCAGGAGTGCGCCCAACGATAGTAGGAGTACACGTCTCATATCTTTCTGGTTTCCACCACGCCGACGTTGGCCAGGAACACGTCCCACTTCTCTTCTACCTCGCCGTCGCGCATCTTCTCGTAAGCCTTCAACACCACCTCCACGTTTTTGCGGGTCACGTCGCGGTAGACCACCTTGCCCTCCATGATACCTTCGAAAATCTGCTGGACCGTGACGATTCCGTAGTAGTTGCCGTCCACCCCCCGGCGCAGCTCACTCACGTAGCTGATGTCGGTCCAGGTGATGCGCACGTCGTCGTACTGCTCGCCCAACAGCTTGAGCTTCTTCAGGTACGAGCGGACCTTGTACTGCTTCTTGGTATTGGTCTGAACGTTCGACACCTCCACGCGGGCCTCCTCATCCACGAACAGCCCCACGGCCAGGTCGATGGCCTCGTTGGCCATGTCGGGCGTCGAGGCGCCCGCCACGATGGTCTGTAGGTAAGAGCTGAGCTCGTCGGTCTTCATGAGCGCCTTGTTGCGGTACTCCTCGAACTCCACCCGCGTGAACTGGCCGTCTACCTTCGGCTCGGGCGGTGCGATCTCGGCGGGGCCTGCGGGAGCGTCGGGCACGTAGGCGGCCACCTCGGCGTCGAGCTGACGAAGGGCGGCCGCCACGGCGGTGGGCGGTTCTACCAGGCGGTGGTGCCCGCCACGGTGCAGTACGGCGATGACCTCGTCGGCGGACAGCGTGCGGGCGCTCTCGCCGGAAGTAGTCAGCGAGAAGCTTTCGGCCTCGGCGAGCTGATCGGCGGGAGTGCCCAGCTCACCGGCCAGCACCTCGCCGGCGCGGGTCAGGATCAAGTCCTGCTCCAGACGGGCGGCGTCGTTGAGCATCGCCTCGCGGTTAGGGGCATTCGTGTAGTCCTTGCCGTCTTCGCCGAACACGACGTAGCTGCCGTTGCCGGTGAAAGCCATCAGGAGGCGTGACTTTTCCACCGAATAGTTGGGGCCGGTGAGGTTGTCGGCCCGTTTAAATTTAATGAATTGCGGCGTAATGTCTACGACCTTACAGAGGATGGGAGTGCCGTCGGCCTCATACAAGACGTCCTGCGCGGCGGCCGAAGCGCCGGTCAGTAAAAGCAGTACGAGAGCAAGCGCGCGTGTTGACATAGACGAAGGCATTTGGCGCACGGTGAGGGGTGGTACGTTCCGAAGCAAAGGAGTGTGACGATCAGGACAGGGTCAAAGAAACCCACCGTATCTTAACAAAGGTAACTTATACATCCAAAGTAATGTGAAAGCGCCCAACCGCTCGGGGAGTCCATTACGTCCCGCAGTCTTTCGACGCGCGCGCGGCCATCGCGGAGCGGCCCGACGCGTACCTTTGCACTTCCACCACAACCACTTTCGGGCCATGTTGACACCCACCACGTCGAAACAGCCTCAGGCCGCCGCTACGGTCGATTTTTTGCCCCTGCTCGGTACCGACCACGTCGAACTGTACGTCGGCAACGCCCGGCAGGCAGCGCACTATTACCAGACTGCCTTCGGCTTTCAGCCGCTGGCCCACGCGGGCCTCGCCACCGGCCGTACGAATCTTGAATCGTACGTTGTCCAGCAGGACAAAATTCGCCTGGTGCTGACCTCGCCGCTGCGCGGGGGCACCGACGTAGGCCGACACCATGACCGGCGCGGCGACGCCGTGCGCACCGTGGCGCTCTGGGTAGAAGACGCCGCTAAAGCCTTCGAAGAGACCGTGGCGCGCGGTGCGCGGCCCTTCCAAAAGCCCACGGAAGCCCACGACAAAGGGGGAACGGTGCGCACGGCGGGCATCCACACCTACGGCGATACGGTGCACCTTTTCGTGGAGCGTGCCGACTACGACGGGGTCTTCTTGCCGGGCTACGCGCCCTGGACGCCCCACTACCGCCCCGCGTCGGTAGGGCTGCGCCACGTTGACCACATGGTCGGCAACGTGGGCTGGGGTGAAATGAACTATTGGGTCGACTTCTACGCCCGCGTGATGGGCTTCACGCAGTTGGTCTCGTTCGACGATGAAGACATCTCGACCGAATACACCGCTCTGATGAGCAAGGTGATGAGCAACGGCAACGGCCGCATCAAGTTTCCCATCAACGAGCCGGCCGAGGGGCGCAAGCGCTCGCAGATCGAAGAGTTCCTGGAGTTCCACGGCGGGCCGGGCGTGCAGCACGTTGCCCTGGCTACCGACGACATTGTGGCCACCGTAACCGCCCTGCGCGACCGGGGCGTGGAGTTCCTGCGTGTGCCCGATACCTACTACGACGACCTGCGCGACCGCGTCGGGGCCATCGACGAAGAGATCGATGGGCTGCGGCCGCTAGGTGTGCTGGTGGACCGCGACGACGAGGGCTACCTGTTGCAGATCTTTACCAAGCCCGTCGGCCCGCGCCCCACCATGTTCTTCGAGGTCATTCAGCGCAAGGGGGCACGCTCGTTCGGCAAGGGCAACTTCAAGGCGCTCTTCGAGGCCATCGAGCGCGAGCAGGCCCTGCGGGGTACGCTTTGAGTTACCTATCAGTCGTGCTTTTTGGGGTACTCGAACCACTCCAGCACGGCTGCCCCACGCGTCACGGCGGCCCACTCGTCGAGTTCGAAGAGGAGGCTCACCACGCCGCTGGTGGGAATGTTGCCGAGCGATTGGCCGCTCAGGTGTTCGGCTACGTAGGTGATGGTCGGGTTGTGGGCCACCAGCAGCGCGCGGTCGATGGGCGCGTCGGCGGTGCCGTCCGGCAGTTCGTAAATCACCTTCAGAAAGGTCGGCACGGAGGCTTCGTAGAGCGCCTCCTCGTACTTGATGCACCCTACGGGGTAGTCGAGGGCCTCGGCGACGGTCCGTGCCGTAAGTGTGGTCCGCCGCGCCGGGCTGGCCACCACGAGTCCCGGGGCGACACCCAGTTCGTGCAGGAGTTGGCCCATGCGGGGGGCGTCGCGGCGGCCCCGGGCGTTTAGGTCCCGGTCGAAGTCGCGCTGCCCCTCTTCGGACCAGTCCGACTTGGCGTGGCGCAGGAGGTAGAGTTTCTTGGGCATCGTGGAGTGAGTTAGGGCCGGGGTGATGCGGTTAGGTACGAGCACAGCGCGAAAGGGGTCGCGCGCGGTGCGGCGACGGGCGGGAGCGTTCGGGTGGCCCGCCGACGACAATCATAGGACGGGCTGGTCGTACGGTCGGGACGGAAATTGCCCGTCCGCCCGCCGAGCGCCTATCTTTGGCCCATGTACGAAGCGGTCATCGGGTTAGAGATTCACTGTCAGTTGCTCACCGAGCGCAAGCTCTTTTCGCCCGAGGGGCACGGGGCGGGGGCCACGCCGAACCATTACGTGAGCCCCGTGACGCTGGCCCACCCCGGCACGCTGCCGCGCGTCAACCGCCGCCCCTTCGAGCTGGCGATCCGCATGGGGCTGGCCGGCGGCTCGGAGATTACCCGGCACAACCGCTTCGACCGTAAGAACTACTTCTACCCTGATCTGCCGAAGGGCTACCAACTGACGCAGTACCAGACGCCGATTTGCCGGGGCGGGCGGATTGCGTTTCGCAACGAAGCCGGGGAGATGACCAGCGTCCGGCTGCACCAGATTCACCTGGAAGAGGATGCCGGCAAGTCGATCCACACCGGTGGCGACCACTCGCTGCTGGACTTCAACCGCGCGGGGGTACCGCTGATCGAGGTCGTGACCGCCCCCGACCTGCGCTCGGCCGAGGACGCCGCCCGCTGTTTGCAGGCCGTGCGCCGCCTGGTGCGCTACCTCGACGTGTGCGACGGCAACCTGGAGGCGGGCTCGCTGCGCTGCGACGCCAACGTGTCGGTGCGGCGGCGGGGCACGACCGAGCTGGGCCCGAAGGTGGAGATCAAAAATCTTAACTCCTTCCGGCACGTGGCGCGCGCCGTCGAGTGGGAGATCGAACGGCAAACGGACCTCGCGAGCCGGGGCGAGACGGTGGTGTCGGAAACGCGCCTCTACGACGTGGCGGCGGGCACCACGCACGCCATGCGCACCAAGGAGGCGCTAAACGACTACCGCTACTTTCCCGACCCTGACCTGCCGCCCGTGGTGGTCACCGACGCTTGGATCGCCGAGATCAGCGCCGCCATGCCGCCGCTGCCCGCCGACCTGATGCGCCAATTTACCGAGGAGGCGGGCCTCACCGCGCAAGACGCCGAGGCGCTGGTCGAGGAGCGCCCGCTGGCCGAACTTTATCGGGCCACGCTGGCCCACACTCCGCACGCCAAGGCTGCCGCCAACTGGCTGCTCGGTCCCGTAAAGCAGCACCTGAACGAAACGAACCTGCCGGTGGCGGCGCTCACCCTGCGACCCGAGCAACTGGCCGGCTTGGTCGACCTGGTGGCCGAGGGGCGCACGAGCTTCGCCCAGGCCGCCAAGGAAATTCTGCCCGCCCTGCTCGACGACCCCACC
>JBARYS010000029.1:0-1974 GCA_049648155.1 Catalinimonas sp.
CTCTACTACGGCACGGTGTTCCTGCTGCTCATCGTCGGCTACTTCTTCCTCCGACGCGTGAACGCCAAGCCCCACCCTACCTACCTCTTTTCGTGGCTCTGCTTCCGGCTGCTGCACCCGCGCCGGATCGTGGTGACGCGCCGCTCGATACAAGCCCTTCAACCCACTGAACATGAAAATTTCGCTCAGGAAGTCCGACGCCGTTGACCTGCAAGACGCCTGTCCGGTGTTTAAAATCGAGGACCATCAGGTAATCATGCGCGACGGCCGGGTCGCCGTCGGCTTCGAGGTCGAGTGCGTCGAAGCCGAGCGGTGGACGCCCGACGAGTACCGGGCCTACTACCAGCAGCTCGTCACGCTCATCCAGCAGCTGCCCGTCGGCACCGTCCTGCACAAGACCGACGTCTACTACGACCGCCCCTACCGGGTCGACACCAGCGAGGCGGCTTACTTCGAGCGCAAGCTGCACGAGCACTTCCAGGATCGACTCGTGCTGCTGCACCGGAGCTACCTATTTCTCTCGTTCGCCCCCAAACGCCGCAAAGGCTCCGGCAAACCGAACCCCTTCACGACCCTCTTCAGCGGCCTGCATAAGGTCAAAAACCCCTACGATAACATCGAACGGTTGTGTCAGACGGCCGAAGTGAAGTCGGCCGAGTTTGCCAAGAGCCTCTCGGGTGACGGTGAGATTCAACTGCGCCGTTTGGAAGGGGCCGACATCTCCCGTCTCTACCTGCAATACCTCAACCTGGAGTTCGACGCCGCCCCCGCCGACGTTCAGGCCGAGTACACCAACGACATCTCGGCGCTGGGCGTTGGTCACCGCCGGGCCAACCTGATCTCAATGAAGGGCCAGGCGCTCCAGACCGACCCGGTGGTGCGCTCCCACCTGGGCGTGGCCGCGCCGATGAGCTACCCGCTCACGCAGTACCTGCAAATCCCCCACGTGCTGAGCACCTGCATCTACGTGGAGGACACCCCCGCGATGCTGACCGGACTCGACCGGGCGCGGAAGAACAACTCCCAACTAGGCCCCCTCTCTGAGCAGGACAACGAACTCAAGGCCGAATCACTCCTCCGGTACACCGCCGAGGTCCGCCAGGACAACGTGCCCCTCGTGCAGGTGGCCTCGTCGATTCTGGTCTACGACGCCGACCCGCGCCGCCTGGCCGAACACGTCGAGCAGGTCTGCGGTGCCTACCGCTCGCTCAGCATCGAAGTCCTGGTCGAGTCGTTCGACACGGCCCCGCTGTTCTTTGCCAACCTGCCGGGGGCCGGCGGGCAGAACTACCGCTGGGTACCCGCCCGTGGTGACGAAGCCGTCACCTACATGCCCTTCATCACCTCCTACGCCTGGGACAAACACGGTGAGTACCTCTGCGACCGCTTCCGCAACCCCGTGGTGGTGAACCTGTTCAACACCCAGCTCAACAACCAGAACTTCATCGAAGTGGGGCCCAGCGGCTCGGGGAAGAGCTACACGAACGGCTCGCTGATCACCCAGCGCTTCGAAAAGGGGGCACGGCAGATCATCATCGACGTCGGCGGCTCGTACCGCAACCTGCTCTCTTCGCTCAACCACGGCCGCTTCCACGAGACGTACTTCGAGTACGACCCCGAGGACCCCATCGGCTATAACCCGGTTATCCAGCGCCGACAGAACGGCCGTTACGTGCTTCCCACCGATAAGCTTAACTTCCTGATTGACCTGCTGGTCACCATCCAGCACGGCAACAGCGACAAGCAACTCAAGCCCGCCGACCGGGCCACCTACCAGGCGCGCATTTCGGAGTACTACACCTACGCCGGCGCGCACCCCGACCTGGTGCCCTCGCTGCCCTCGTTCCGCTCGTGGCTGCTGGACCACCACGCCGCCAGGCTCGCCGACGACGAGTACCAGCGGCAGATGCGCTTCTTCGACCTGGACGAATTTCTGGTGGCCACCACCCCGTTCGTATCGGGAGAGTACCGCTA
>JBARYS010000030.1:0-3752 GCA_049648155.1 Catalinimonas sp.
GTGGACGTAAGGGACTTATGCGACCGGCGACCGGCGGCTGGCGACCGGCGACCGGTCAAAAATACGCTGCCCTACCGATCCTCCGGCGGGCGGGGAGGTAAGAACAACGCTCACTTCGCCCGAAAGCGTACGTATCGGCGGGGCATAAACACGAAAGCGTTCCCCCCGGCGTTGGTAACTTCGACGTCCCGCCATGAGACTCCTGCTCCTTCTTCTCCTGCTGCCCACCGCGCTCTTCGCGCAGATCGGCGGTCGTGCCTCGTTCGACTTTCTCAACCGCCCGGTGAACGCGCGGCTGCTGGCCGAGGGTATCCAGAACGTTTCGCTCTACGACCAAGACCCCAACCTGATGCAGGCCAACCCGGCCTTGCTGAACGAGCAGATGGACAAGCACCTGTCGATCAACTGGTCGCCGTATTACGCCGACATCAATGCCTTTGCGGGGGCGTACGCGTTCAACACGGAGCGCTGGGGGCCGGTGGGGGTGCAGTTTGTCTACTACGGCTACGGCACGCTGCCCGAAACCGACCCCACGGGCGCGGTGATCGGCGAATTTACGGCCGCCGACTACGCCCTCGCCGTCACGAAGTCGCACGTGCTGGGCAACTACTCGGTGGGCGGAACGGTGCGGCTGGCGGGCTCCCAACTGGCCGACTACCAGGCGTTTGCCGCTATGCTCGATCTAGGTGCGGCCTTCCACCACCCCACGCGCGACTTTCACGTCGGGCTGACGGTGCGCAACGTCGGGGCCACGTTCGACCCCTACGTGCCCGGGGGCATCCGGCCTCCGCTGCCGCTGCACGTGGCGCTGGGCATGAGCTACAAGCTCGAACACATGCCGCTGCGCTTCTCCATTACCGCCCACAACCTGCAACAGCCAGACATTGTCTACCTCGACCCGAACCAGCCCGGCGTGCTCAATGCCGATGGCGTAGAGGTGAAGGAAGAGAAGACCATCGGCGACCAGATTCTGCGTCACTTCTCGTTCGGCGGCGAGTTTCTGCTGAGCAAGAACTTCCACCTGCGGGCGGGCTACAACCACCTGATGCGCCGCGAACTGCGGTTGGAGAGCCGGTCGGGCGGGGCGGGCTTTGCCCTCGGAGCGATGCTGCGGGTGAAGGCGTTTGAGTGCGCCTTTACCCGCTCGTTCTACCACGTGGTGGGCGGCACCAGCACGCTGACCGTCACCAGCAACCTGGCCTCAGTGTTCCGCAACCGCACGCCGAAAGACCAGTAGGACTTCAGGACTTTGTTTTTCGCCACCGCCGCAGGATTTCCACGAAACGGCGGGCCGTCGCGACCTCGCTGTACGCCTCCTGCATCAATTCTTGGGCGGCACGCCCCATCGCCAGGCGTCGTCCCCGGTGCGCTTTCATCTCAAGAATGGCGTCGGCAATGGCGGCGGGATCGTTCGCGCAGAGCCGGGCGTCGCGGCCGTCGGTGAACACCTCGCGTACGCCGGGCGTGTCTTTCGTCACCACGCACTTGCCCAGCGCGGCGTAGTGGTAGAGCTTGTTGGGCACCACCCAATCAGCCTTCCGTGAGTCGCCGAAAATACCCAGGCAGAGGTCGTAACCACGTAGCCGTTCGGCCAGCGCGTCGTAGTCCGACCAGCCTGAGAACGCCAGGTTGTCGAGCTTATAGCCGTCGGCCCGTCGCCTGATTCGTTTGTACGTGTGGCCCGACCCGATGATCTCGAAGCGTACGTCGGCCCGGTCACGCAGCAGGCGGGCGGCCTCCACGATTTTCTCGATGCCCTGTAGGGGGACGAACGTGCCGTAGAAGCCCACCCGAAACGTAGCGTCGTCGTCGGGCGGCGGTTGCGGGGCGAAGCGCTCGGTGTCGACTCCCACGGGCAGCACGAAGACCTTGGCCGGGTCGACCCGGAAGGTGCGCACGAAGTAGTCGCGGTGGGCGGCGGTGTCGGCCAGCAGCACGTCGCACCGGTGGAAAGGTGCCCAGTCGAGCGGATACTTCAGGGGCACCTTCCAGAAGTGACCGTAGTCGAGCTTGGTGAGCATCTTCGACACCAGTGGGTCGAACACGAGGGGCCGCGTGGCGTGCCTGGCGACGAAGCCCACGTCGCGGTGGCGGAACGGCGGCACGTAGATGAAGTCAGCCTCCGCCTGTTGCGCACGGAAGTCCTCCACGTCGAACGACTTCCGGCTGCCGATGGGGAAGAGTGTCAGCTCTACGTCTGCCAGCTTTTCGAGACCACGGCGCAGCACCTGCACGCGGTTGTATGTAAAATCACTTTTGCCGGTAAATAGGATCTTCATGCGCGCGAGGAGGGGCAACTTAAACGACGCCCCCGACACCTGTAGATGATTGCACTTTTAGCCTTAACTAAAAATATATTTAAGCGTGATAATTATTCTATACCTTGCACAAAACCTGATCACTATGATTCCAACTTGGTTTGCCGAGCTAGGGCCGGTTCAGCAGGCACTGATCGCTACCCTCTTCACCTGGGGCGTGACGGCGCTGGGCGCGGCCTTCGTCTTCTTCTTCCGCCGCATCAACCGGCAGGTGCTGGACGCCATGCTGGGCTTCGCCGCCGGCGTGATGATCGCCGCCAGCTTCTGGTCGTTGCTGGCCCCGGCCATCGCCATGGCCGAGGCAGCGGGCACCACGCCCTGGGTGCCCGCCGTAGTCGGCTTCCTGCTGGGTGGCGCGTTCCTCTACGGTACCGACAAGGTTTTACCGCACTTGCACCTGTTCAAGCCGCGCAGCGAGGCCGAGGGCATCGAGACCAGTTGGCACCGGAGCGTGTTGCTGGTGCTGGCCATCACCCTGCACAACATCCCCGAGGGGCTGGCGGTGGGCGTGGCGTTCGGCGCGCTTGGCGTGGCCGACCCGGAGCTACAGAACGTGGCGACGTTGGGGGGAGCGGTGGCGCTGGCGCTGGGCATTGGCCTGCAGAACTTTCCGGAGGGTGTGGCCGTGGCCGTGCCGCTGCGCCGTGAGGGCTTCTCGCGCCTGAAGAGCTTCTGGTACGGGCAACTTTCGGGCGTAGTCGAGCCCATCGCGGGCGTGCTGGGGGCGCTGGCCGTGCTGACCATCCGTCCGCTGCTGCCCTACGCGCTCTCGTTTGCCGCCGGGGCCATGATCTTCGTGGTAGTGGAGGAGCTGATCCCCGAGTCGCAGGCCGACAAGAACACCGACATCGCTACCATCGGGGCCATGCTGGGCTTCGCCGTCATGATGACGCTCGACGTCGCGCTGGGGTAGGCGTGGCGAAGAATGACTACGGCCGCTAAGCTTAGTTAGTTGAAAGGTAACCGGCGTTTTGATACTTTACGTAAGGCTTCGTTCTGTCAATGCATTGATGGTCGCGATGATGATATCGATGTAGCCACTTGCTGATACCCTAGTGCAGGCCAAGTCCATTGTCCGCTGGATTCATGCATAGCATTGCTGTTTCAGTTGAGAACCCTATAAAGGCTGAAAACACACTGCTGTGCTAAAGAGCCGCTGCTGCCGGTGCTCTGTCCGCGCCGGTCGGTAGCCCAAACGCCCACCTGGACGTGGGCTGCTGACGTCGTCGGGCCGCAGAATTCGCCGGCGGCTGTGCAGCGCGTCGAGTCGCAACTCGCCCTCGCCCCGCCCGAACAGCAGCAGCCCCCCTTCGTGGGCGATCATGATGTCAATACGACCTAGACATTGACCTGAGAGACTCTATTTTTCCCGGAGGTTCTTCGAGCCGGGGATTGAGGAAGGCCGCCGAAAGGAGCGTCAGGAAGGTCATAAGG
>JBARYS010000031.1:0-8096 GCA_049648155.1 Catalinimonas sp.
AAAGCATCAGCAGGCTCCATGTCAACACGACCCGATACCACTTAGGCCGTTGCAGGTGTCGTTACACAAAGGCTTGAGGCCGGCACGCACGTGTTTCCAACTAAACGGAATTGCGAGAAAGCAATGCATCGGTACTGATCTTTGTCGTCACATAGCGATGATGTAGATCACTTTAAGGGGTGTCGTAAGTTACAAATGTGTTCAGCGCTAAAAGCTACCATTGCCTCACTAAATAAAAAAATTAACCATTTCACCAACATGTTTACCTTAAATAAGTGGAGGATACTCCTTACGGCACTCTTGCTCTCTCTGCCTTTGGCTATAGTCACCAGTTGCCAGGACGATCTCGAACAAAACAGAATCGGGGGCGACTCCGGTATCGGGGGGGGGACCAGTAGCCAATTCCCCGTCAACGGCACGAAAGACGAGAAGAGCGATTATTTTGCCAAAGCGCTAGCTAAGGCCCTAGCGTCGCAGGACGCTCGTACGTACGTGAAGACCGAAGCCATGAAGATGTTTACGGGCGACTACGAGATTATCTTCCCGCTGATAATGAAGGAAGAGTTAACACCTGGCGTCGGCGTCACCATCGCGCAGTACATCGCCAACGCCAACGGTGACCCCGTGCAGTACTATTACGACTTAGCAGAGAGTATCCCCACGCTGCAGATTTCGGTGCCTTACCTCATGGCCGCTGATCCTACTCAATGGGATGTTTCAACCCACACGCCGCTGGTGGCGGCCGTTACGTCAGATGTAGTGGTAGGTTCTACCAATACGATTAATGCTTACGATATCAGCGGCACCGTAACGCCCCTTTCTCGAGAGACCGAGCCCACCGCGACCACCGTAGTAGTCAGCGAGTCAGAGCGAGTTGTTGTTTATCCGCTCGACGCGACGATCAAACCGGACGACTGTCCAGGTACTTTAGCAGATGTCGGCGCGACTGAACATTATAGGTACGTCGACTGGACAGATGCCTGCGGCGGCACCCCTCTTGACGGTGGCGGTGGCGATGATCCTAATCCTCATATCAGCTGTGATAGGGATGCTCGGACGGAAGTGGAAGAGCTTGTGAAGCTTAGATTTGGTGATATCGGAAAACTACGATCTATTTTAGGATGGTGGGAAAATGGTGCTGAGTTTATCGTCACTATGATCCATGCTGACGGTGGAACGAATGATCCAGTTAAAATCACCAAGCGGTTTTCTGTCTCAAGAAGTCACCTTCAAGACTGCAACTGGATAATGCAGTGCGATACCGAATGGAGATGGGAAAACCTCTCCATGGGTCTTCAATGGGATAAAGCTCAGAATGGAGATCGTATTGAGTACGTATGGGTAGAAGAAGATAACCCCAACGGGACAACCATAAAAACGAAGGTTGAATATTCAACTGAAGTCGAGGTAAATGGAGTAAAGTCTACAGTGAGCAATGAGGTAGAAATCGAGTATACCGAAAAAAGCGACCCACTGGGCGAAGAATATGTTTACTACTGCCACGACGCAAACGGCTTAGGAAGGATGTATCAAACTGGTTTTATAGAGTTCTACGTCAAAGAAAGAGAGTAATAGAGATAAATTACCCACCAAGCAGCCAGACGAACAAATTGAGTCTACTGCTTGGTGGCTTTCACTATGAATTCTACTCAGCAAAGCCATGATACGCCAAATAACACTACTTACTTGCATCAGATTACTACTGCCTTTGTCAGCGCTGCTACATCTGAGTACGCTTTGCAACGGACAAGCCACACCTGACGAACGGCGGTGGAACTACGGCGTACGCATTGGCCTCAATGACAACGCCCGGGCCGTTCGGCCTAACGTCATTCAGGATAGCCTTGTCGCCACGAACGCACCTACGTACCGGAGTGGTATTCACAATACGAGGATTGCTGCCGGCGCATTCTTAAAGTACCAGGCACATCGAAAAATCAGTTTACTCGGGGAGGTTGATATTCAGCCAGGTGACTACGAAAGGTTTGCCGTCTACAACATATACGATACTACAGACGGATACGCCCCCTTAACTAAGAGGAGCGCATTGGCGATGAGCGTACTCCGCACCTCAGTTGCTGTCGAGCACACCCTTTTACGCTCAAGACACAAGCTATTTTTAGACGTGAGACTTACCGGTGGCTTTACCGTAGACTTCATCCACCATTCGGGAGAGCCGAGCAATTTCAACGATGAGCTTAGACCTTACCTGTCGAACACGCTCAACGCGCTTACGGACGGCCGCATCGTCGAACCCGTACACCCTGCTTTTCACGTCGGGGTGAACGTAGACGTCGGTCGGATTCGTCTCGCTTACAAGCACTACTACTTCTTGCGAGAGAACTTTTACCGCCCGCTGGTGGTGGCAGGCGAAGCGTACCAGATCGGGGGTGCCGCGTTGCAGAGCTTTCACTTCTCCGTAGGCTTCTTCCTGCGCCGACGCTCCCCATCCAGCGGTACGAGCGACGGCTTCTTCAACTGAGCAGTCCCCACCGTCAGGTAAACCCGCAGTCACCGTCGCCGTCCTGGATGTCGATCGTGCCGCCCGCGAGTGCTTCGGCAAATACCTGCGGGTAGAGGTAAGGGCGCACGACGGGCTTCATCACCAGCGCCGGCGTACGGCCCGCGAGCAGGGCGCGCGCCAGCCCCCGGTGGTAAGTCGTGAAGGTGGTCACCCCGCCCCGCCGCAGGTGCGCATTCAGCACGCGGACCACGTCGCCGAGGGCGGCGTCGTGGTAGCAGTAGGGCAGCTTCAGCACGCCGTCGCGCTCCTGCACGACCATGAACGCCCGCAGCACCCCGCCCGCGTCGCGGATCGTTATGCCTCGCCGGCGGAACGACCGCGCCACGGCCGAGAAGTAGTAGCGCCGCTCCTGGTCGTCGGTCGGTGGGCCTTCGTGCAGCCAGGGGTGGTCGAACATCCAGTTGAGTTCGGCCTGACCCCGTCGGAACAACTCGCGCCCCTGCCGGGCGGCTACGAAGGCGGCCACCTCGTCGTCCACCCGGTCCACGTAGGCTACCCGCCGTGGGTCGAAGTCCGCTGCTCCCCCCTGCGGACGGGCGTCGAGCAGGCGGTTTACGGCCCCGTCGATGGTGCCGAGTGCACCCGCCCACCGCACCAGGGCGGGGCGTTTGGGCGGCAGGATGCGCCGCAGGTCACTGCGCACGTAGAGGCGCAGGCCCGTCTCCACGTGCGGCGTGCGCCCGAATGCACCCGTGCGGTCGTAGAGCTTGCGGATACCCGGCACGTACTCGGTGGCCCAGACGCGGCGGTCCCACGCATCGAGGGCCGCCCCGATCAGCTTGCCCGACACGCCCTGCCCACGCGCCGCCGGCGACACCCAGATGCAGCTCAGCCACCCCACGCGCTCGGTCGCGCCGCCGGGCAGAAACATGCAGTCGGGCAGCACGCCGAGGTAGCCGACCAGCTCGCCGCGCAGGTGCGCCAGCAGCAGCAACACGTCGTCGTCGGCCGCACGGGGGTTGTTGACTTGCGACCGCGCCCGGTGGCGCGAGATGGGCAGGTCGGGCAGCGTGTCGAAGCGGGGGTTGTCGACGTAGGCACACAGGCCCGCGCGGTTCAGGGGTTCGATCTCAATCATCGTGGCGTACGACGTGTTTTCCGAGGGGCATCTTGAGTAAGCGCGCGAGCAGTTCGGCGTGGAGAATCTGCCGCGCGGTGAGCGCCCCCGCCTCGAACGGGATGCGCTGCAGGTGTCGCGGCGTGGGGTCGTCCTTCTGCCCGGCGCAGCCAAAGGTAAGGTCCGTCACGCCGCGCGCGCGCAGGTGGTCGAAGAGCCGCCGCGACACGCCGTGGTCGGTAAAGGGAAAGGAGAACAGCCGCCCGTCCGGTCCGAAGCGTTCCCGTACGAAGGCCACGCTCGCCTCTGTCTGGCGGACCTGCTCTTCGAACGGCACGAGGCGGTACTCCGGGTGGTCCTGGCTGTGCGCACCGAAGCGGAAGCCGTCGCTTTGCAGTGCCCTGATTTGCGGCGTAGTCAGGTAGGGTTGCCGGCTCCGCAGGTAGGCGCCGAAGTCCACCCCCACCCGGGCCGCCGCCGCGTCGAGGCGGTCGCGTGCGGCGTAGCCGATGCCCAGCAGTGCGTCCTGCGCGCTCAACCCCACCGGTGCGTCCAGCAGCTCCGGGAGATCCGGCGGCGCACCGTGCATGGCGATGTGGTCAGTCAGCAGGCTCGCCTTGTAGCGAAAGAAGAGGTCGTGGTTGTCGACAAAAGCGCTGTTCAGAAAGCAGACCGCCGGCACCCCCTCGCGGCGCAGCACGGGCGCAACCACGTCGTACAGCTCCCGCAGTCCGTCGTCGAACGAAAGCAGGAAAGCGGGGCGGCGCAGGGTCCGCCGACCGTCGACCACCGCCCGGAGATCGTCCGCGTCAAGCGGGTCGAAATGCCGCAGCAGGCAGCGAAGGTCGGCCTCGAACGCCCGCACGTCTTTTACCTGGTAGAGGTGGTCGACGTGCGGCACGGCCACGTCCGACACCAGGTGATAGAACGGCAAGATGAGCCGCTGCCCCGTGAGGCGCAGGAGCCAGGAGAGCGGCACGTGCGCGGCGCTCCGGTGCAGCAGTCGAAGGGCTCGGCGGCGGGGTCTGCTCATGGGAATAAGAAAACCCCCTCTCCGGCGGCGTGGTTTACGCGCGGAGAGGGGGTTTAGGACGTATGGCTATATGAAGACTCGTTTCGCTCGTGCACGGCCCGCCGAACAAGTCTAGAAATCAGACCTTCTTTACGCGGACGGCGTTCATGCCCTTCAGGCCGCGCTCCAGCTCAAACGTGACCTGATTACCCTCGTATACTTCCTGCATCAGTCCGCTGACGTGCACGAAGTAGCGCTCTTGGTCGTCGAGGTCGCGGATAAAGCCGAAGCCCTTAGAATCGTTGAAAAACTCGACCTTACCACGGCGCTCCGTGGGCTCGTCGTCTTCCTTCTTAGGGATACCCAGTTCGATCGTCGAGGCGTCGATCTCTTTCTTTTTCTTGGTCGGGTCGGGCGGCGTATCGGTAATGTTACCGTTCTCGTCGACGTAGGCGATCATCTCATCCAGAGTTCCGCCGCCGGCGCTCGCCCGTCGCTCTTCTTTCTTCTGTTGCTTCTCCTGCCGCTTGCGGAGTTTCTTCTTCTCCTTCTCTCTTTTGCTGAAAGTTTGTTGTGATCTTGCCATCCAAGGGGGGTTTGTTAAATGATGCCCGGCTGCCGATACCCAACAGCCCCCGCCGGGGCTGAGTTCACCGAGATCAAGACAAAGGTAGCCCTTTTCGGGGCGGGCGAATCGAAGCGGGCGGGCGCCGTCGGCTACCTTACGGCGATCCTATTTTCGTACCGCCATGCGACCTCTCTTTCTGCTTGCCCTGCTCCTCTGCCACGCCGCCGGCGCGCAAAACAACGACCGCCGTTCGTTGACGCTGCGCACCACCGACGTCACCATTTTTCTGAACGGGGCGCAGGTGTTTGCTTCGGGTGGGCTTTCGCTGCCCGCCGGTACGTCTGAACTACGCATCGCCGGCCTGCCGCCCCGAATCGACGAGAAGAGCATTCAGGTGCGGGGCGAGGGCGACTTCACGCTCCTGTCGGTGACGCCGCGCACCGACTACCTCGACACGCTGCGACGGGTGCAGCGCGGCGACAGCCTGGTGGCCGCCGGGGAGGTGATCCGCGACCGCATCGTGCGCGACAGTACGCGCCTGGAGGTGCTCGCCGAGAAGATGCAACTGCTACGCGCCAACCGCAACCTAACCGGCCAGGGGGCGGGCACCACCGTCGCCCAACTGCGGCAGGCACTGGAGCTGTACGAGACACAGATTTCAGCCATCAAACAGGAAGAGATTACCCTCCGCGAACGCCTCGCCGACGACCGGGCAGCCTACCGGCGGGTGCGGCAGCAACTGGCCACGCAGACGCCCGAGGAGGCCCCCGCCAAGGTGATCGACCTGAAGGTGGAAGCCGCCCGCCCGACAACGGCGCGCTTCACCCTGAGCTACCTGGTGGAGGGTGCCGGGTGGTTTCCCGGCTACGACGTGCGCGTGGACGCCGTGGGTGAGCCGCTGCAACTGCTCTATAAAGCGCAGGTTTACCAGAACACGGGCGTGGACTGGGAGGACGTGCGGCTGCGCTTCTCGAACGGCGAGCCCCGCCGCAGCGGCACCGTGCCGGAGCTGGAGACGTGGCGGCTTGACTACGCCCGCTACACCGTCCGACGCCGCACCACCACCCCCGTCACCAGCGTGAGCGGCGTGATCGTCGACGCGGCGGAGGGGATGCCGCTGCCGGGCGTCAACGTCGTGGTGACCGGCACAAGTATCGGCACCTCCTCCAACGTAGACGGCCGCTACCGCCTGCAGTTACCCGCAAACGCCGAGCGGTTGACCTTCTCTTACGTCGGCTACCAGTCGCAGGACCGGCCCATTTCAAGCGAGCGGATGAACGTAGGCCTCTACCCCGACCTAGAGGCGCTGGACGAAATCGTGGTGATGGGCTACAGCGTTGAAGACGCACTGAAAGGGCGCGTTGCCGGGGTGGAGGCTGAACAGATGAGCGCCCCGCCGCCGGCCGCCGTCGTGCCGACCACCGTGATCGAGCGCACCACCACCGTCGAGATTGAGGCCGAGACGCCCTACACCGTACGGTCGAACGGGGAGCCGCTCACCATCGACCTGCGGCGGCAGGAGCTGCCCGCCGACTACCGCCACTACGCCGTGCCGAAGCTCGACCCGGACGCGTTCCTGGTGGCGCGGGTGGCCGACTGGCGGCGCTTCAACCTCTTGTCGGGCGAGGCGAACCTTTACTTCGAAGACCGCTACGTGGGGCGCTCGGTACTCGACGCAGACGCTACCGACGACACACTGCTGTTCTCGCTGGGGCGCGACCGGGGCGTGGCGGTAGAACGCGAAAAGGTCGACGACTTCACACGCCGCCGTACGCTGGGCACCAACGTGCAGGAGAGCCGGGGCTACCGCCTGACGGTGCGCAACGACAAGACGACGCCCGTGTCGCTGACCCTGTTCGACCAGGTGCCGGTGGCCGCCCGCAACACCATCGACGTGGACGTGGAAGCGCTCGGCGGCGGCGAACTCAACGAGCGGACGGGCCGCGTGACGTGGCGCGTGCAACTCCCCCCCGGCGAGCGCCGGACGTTCGAATTGCGCTGGGACGTCAAGTACCCCAAGGGCGAGCGGGTTATTCTGGAGTAGCGCGCCCCCCGTCGGCCAGAGTAAACCACGCCGGTGCGTCGCACGCCGGTGCGTCGGACGCCGGTGCGTCAGGCAGGTCTTGCCGCAACCGCCACTCCTTCGGGAAGTAGTTGTTCGTGCGGTTGCCCAGGTTCTTGATCCAGCCCAGACCAACGCCCCGGAAGGCCACACGCACCCAGCCGCGCGGTTGTTCGGGCAGCAGCACCTCGTCGCGCCGCAGGAAGCGGAGGGCCGTCACGTGGTCCACCTCGGCCGTCGGGAAGGCTTCGGTAGTCGCGGCGGGCGTCAGAGCGAGGGCGGGCAGCGGGTTCAACGTCTTGCCCTTCACCTCGGCCACTTCAACCCCCGCCCGCACCAGCCGCAGGGCGTCGGCCAGCGCCTGTACGTCGTCGTAACGCCCGGCGGGCAGCGCCAGCAGCTTGTCCTGGAAACGCACCCAGTCGTGCGCCTCCCGCAGCCAGCCGGCTACCGCCGTGCGCTCGGCCCGCGCGGCGGGCGGCAGCTTCGGCGCACCCCGCCGCCCCTTTTTCTTGGAGGAACGAGCTACTGCACCGCCACTACCCTTCCGCAGCAGGGCGAAGAAGAAGCCCTCGCCGCGCACGCGGTGCGGGTAACACTGGTAGCCCACGAGCGGCCCCGCCGGCACCTCGACCGCTCCCCAACCGGTCGCCTCGGGCACGGGCACGGGCGTCACGTCGTGTTGCCCGGCCAGCCACCTGAGGTTCGCTTCGTTCTCTTCGGGGTGGTAGGTGCAGGTGCTGTAGAGCAACCACCCGCCGGGGCGCAGGGCGGGCCAGACGTCCATCAGGATACGGCGCTGCCGCTCGGCGCAGAGCTGCGCGGCGGCTTCGGACCACTCGCCGACGGCGGCCGGGTCGCGGCGAAACAGCC